>JAQGHP010000643.1 GCA_028288775.1 Phycisphaerales bacterium
CGCACCTGTATTCCGCCAACCTGATCGACGCAGACGTCACCCCCGACGCGACCGTCCTGCTCCGCCGGCACAAGCAGCTCACCAAGCGGAAGATGCAGAACCGCCTGATGAACGTGCTGTTCCCGCGCATTCCGCTGTGGGACCCGGACGCGTTCCTCAAGCGTTGGATGCCGCTGGTAAAGCTGATGTTCAGCAAGTTCGGCGCGCTGGTGTGGCTTGCGGTAATTATCGCCGCGATCGTCACGATCGCGCCCGACTGGAACGGCACCGATCACAGCCTCGTTCACGCGGCGGAGAAATCCGTCAACCTGCACTCGAACGCGATCAACCTCGTCTACCTGTACGCCGTCTTCGTGTTCATCAAGTTAATTCACGAGCTGGGCCATGCCTTCGCCTGCCGACGTTTCGGCGGGGAATGTCACGAGCTGGGCATCATGTTCCTCGTGTTCATCCCCACGCCTTACGTGGACGCGTCGTCGGCCTGGTCGTTCCCCAACAAGTGGGCCCGAATCTTCGTGGGCTCCGCGGGCATGATCGTAGAGTTGTTCTTTGCGGCGCTCATGGCGTTCGTCTGGAAGTACACGGCCACTTCGGAACTCATCAACCAGCTCGCCTTCAACGCCATGCTGGTGGCGAGCGTCACGACCGTCATCTTTAACGCCAACCCGCTGCTCCGATACGACGGGTACTACATCCTCTCCGACTTCCTGGAGATCCCCAACCTTCGGCAGAAGAGCACCGAATACACCATGGGGCTCATTAAGCGGCACCTGTTCCGCGTCAAGCTCCAGCAGCCTCTGCCCCCCTTGCTTCAGCGCTTCTGGCTCTTCTTCTACGCCGTCACTTCCACCATCTACCGCACCTTCGTGGGCGTGATGATCATCCTGCTGGTCGCGTTCCAGATCCCCATTCTGGGGCTGCTGATGTCGATCGGCGGGGTCGTGACGTGGGTGGCGGTGCCGGTGTTCAAGGCGTTCAAGTACCTCGCCCTCGACTCGGAACTGCACCGCAAGCGCGGCCGGGCCACGGCGTTTTCCCTGGCCTTCGCAACCGCGGTGGTCGTGCTGATCGGCTTCGTCCGGTTTCCCATGAACATCGACCAGGTCGGCATCGCCGAGGCCGCGGCTCACGAATCCGTCCGCCCGGAGTGGGGCGGCTTCGTCACCGAGCTTGTCGCGGAAGACGGCCAGTGGGTCCATCCGGGCGACGTGATCCTCGTCGCCCGTGACTTCGAGCTCGACAAGACGATCACGCAGACCGAAGCGCAGCTCAACGAACTTCAGGACAGAGAGCGCGCCGAGCGGCCCAATGATCCCGCCCGAGCGAACATTGAATTGATCCAGATCGCCGCGGTGCAGAGCAAGGTGGACAAGCTGCGCGAACGGCGGGAGAAGCTCACGCTCCGGTCCCCGATCGAAGGGAAGCTGACCGCCCCCGACCTGAGGGCCGCTCGCGGCCGATTCCTCAAGCAGGGCGACCAGATCGGAACGGTTTCCCAAGCCGACAGGTTCACCGTACGGGTGCTCCTCGAGCAGAACCAATCGGGCATGGTCACCCGCGAACTGAACGCGAAGGTCCCGATTGTTGTCAAGATCCGCCTCGCCTCCGATATTTCGAGTGTGTTGGACGGCGGCACGCCGTTCCCGATCCCAGCCGGCACGATGCATGCCCCCCATCCATCGGTGATTTCCGATGGCGGTGAAGAGACGCCCTCGGCTCACGACCCGCGCGACCCCACGCGGCTGATGAACGACGAATTCGAGGTGGACATCCCGCTGGACAACCCGGGCCAGAAGTACGTCGCGGGCCAGAAAGCCTACGTCCGCTTCAAGCTCGCAAAGCAGCCCCTCTACTGGCAGTGGACCCGCCGCCTCCTCCAGTTGATCCAGACCAAGCCGGCAAGCCCACTCGTGTAAGGAGAGGACTGAGGACGGTGGACTGAGGACTGAGTGAAGAGGGCGATACTGTTCGCCGTTCTGCTCAGTCCACAGTCCACAGTCCTCAGTCCTGACCCGGATGACCCAATTCGCCACCAACGAACTCTGGTCCGTGTTCGACGCCCGGCGGGTGAAGGCGCCGGAACTCAAGGGGCTTGACGCCACCGCCAACGGCATCGCCGGGTGGTTCAAGAACCGCAAGGCTGTGCTCCCCAAGCTCAAGGAGCAGGCGGCGCGCATCGAGTTGCTCGAGCCGGAGATCCGCAACCTCAGCTCCGCGCATTTCCAGGAGGCCGTGGCCGAATGCCGCGCCCTGGCGCGGGTCAACCGGCTCGTCGGCCCGCCGCTCGACCGGGCGATGGCGATCGTCCGCGAGGGGGCGCTGCGCGCGATCGGGCTGCGGCCGTTCCCGGTGCAGATCATGGGGGCCCTGGCGATGTGCCAGGGCGCGGTCGCCGAGATGGCCACGGGCGAAGGCAAGACGCTCACCGCCGCCCTGGCGGCTTCTATCTGGGCGTGGTCGGGCCGGCCGGTTCATGTCATCACCGTCAACGATTACCTGGTGCAGCGCGACGCCGAGGAGATGGAGCCCATCTACGCGCTGCTCGGCATGAAGGTCGGGCACGTCGTCCATGAGACGACCCCGGCCGAGCGCGTTGATCATTACCGCCGCGGAATCGTCTATTGCACCAGCAAGGAATTGGTGGCCGATTTCCTGCGCGACCAGATCCAGTTGGGCAACCTTCGCACCTCCACGCAGACGGCCCTGGGCCTGATGATGAGCGGCGGGACGACGGGCCAGTTGATGGTGCCGGGCCTGTTCCGAACGATCGTCGACGAGGCCGACAGTTTGCTGATCGACGAGGCGGTGACCCCGCTGATCATCTCCAACTCCCCCGACGAGGAGCCCAATAGCACCTTCTACCGCGCCGCCAACGACCTAGCCGAGAGGCTGGAGCGCGGGCGTGATTTCATCGTTGATACCACCGTCCGCAGCGTAGACCTCACCGCGCGCGGGCAGGAGCGGCTCGAGGAATTGTGCGAAGGGGAGAACTTCTGGAAGGGCAAGCGTCGGCGCGAAGAGCTGGTGACGCAGGCCCTGGTGGGGCACTACTGTTTCGTGCGCGACGAGCAGTACCTCGTGGGAGAGGACGGGAAGGTCCAGATCATCGACGAGTTCACCGGCCGCGTCATGGCCGACCGCTCCTGGCGTCATGGGCTGCACCAGGCGATCGAGGTCAAGGAGGGCGTGACCGTCACCGCCGACAAGGAAAACCTCGCCCGCCTGAGCTTCCAGCGTTTCTTCCGCCAGTACCCGATTATGGGCGGCATGACCGGCACCGCGTGGGAAGCCGC
>JAQGHP010000654.1 GCA_028288775.1 Phycisphaerales bacterium
GACCCATGTGGTGCGCAGGCCCAGGCGAGACAGCGCGTAGGCGACGTTGTATTCGCCGCCGCCCACCCACACTTCCAGCAGCGGCGCGAACTCGATCCGCCCGTGCTGCGGCGGAGACAAGCGGATCATGCTCTCGCCGAGCGCGACGAGGTCGTATTTGCAATCCTTGGAATCCCTGATCTTGAGCACAGTTCTGCCTTTCTAAGCTGATTTTGCAAACGGTGGAATTTGCGATCGCCGATTCGCGATTTGCGATTTATGGAATCTGGAATCTCAGATCTCAAATTTCAGATCGCAGATTTCGGTTCCCGTCTTTCGATCGCAAATTGCAAATCGGCAATCGCAAATCTCTTCATTTTGTCGGCCGCACCCGGTCGGCCAGTTCGACTGCCAGGCGCGTGAGGTCGCGGATTTTGTCAAATTGGCCCCCGGCGATCAATTCCTTCGTCGCCATCCAGCTTCCGCCGCAGGCGAGAACCTTGGGGAAAGCGAGGTATGCCGCCATGTTTTCAGGGCCGATGCCGCCGGTGGGAATGAAACGCATCATGCCGTACGGGGCGGCGACGGCCTTGAGCATGGTGATGCCGCCCAACGGTTCGGCGGGAAAGAATTTGACGACACTCAGACCGTAATCGAGGGCCATTTCGATATCCGTCGGCGTGGCGGTGCCGGGAGTGATGGGGATGCCGGCGTTCACGCACCAGCTCACGACCTTGGGGTTGAAGCCGGGGGAGACGATGAACTTTGCCCCGGCGTCCGCCGCCCTTTTTGCGGTGTCCACGTTGAGCACCGTACCGGCACCCACGAGTAGGTCGCCGCGATGCGCGCCGGCGCGAATGGCGCGCTCGGCGGCGTCGGTGCGGAACGTGATCTCGATGATCGGCAGGCCGCCGGCCAGGAGCGCATCCGCCAGAGGTATAGCGGCGTCGGCATCGTCCAGCGCAATGACCGGGATGATTCGGCACTGCCCTATCCGTGTGAGGACATCCTGCATAACTCCCTCCGTCCGCAGCCGGGGCGCTACTTTCCGTCCACGATCCCCGCGTCGATATATTGTCCCCCGGCATTTTGATGGCAGTGGATGGCGATCACATTCTTGCCGGGTTTGAGGGCGGCGCGGGCCTCGGGGCTGACGGGGAACAGTTGGTATTCACCCAGGTAACCCGGCTCTTTGAAGGCGAGCACGCCGTTGAGGTAGACCTCGACATCGTCATCGTGATGCAGGCGGAGTTGCGGGTCGGCGAGCTTCGCCTCCGGCAGTTCGATCTCCCGGCGGATCCAGATGTTGGTCGTATTCCACGTGGTGCCGATCACCGCGCCGGGCGTGCCGGCGGTGCCGAACCCGCCGGGGCCTTGCTTCCAGGCGGAATCGTCAAATGTGGAACTCATCCAGTCGTCCGCGGGCTTGTCGAGCGTGTAGCGCCACTTCGCGGGGGTCTGCTCGGATGTCGGGACGATTACCTTGGGCTCGGGGAACTGATCGATGTGGCCGGAGTTGATTGCCGCGAGGCGTGCTACGTCGGGCTTGACCACCTGCCGGTCGTAGGTGATCAAGCCGTTCATTTCGGTTTCGACGTCCGTGATCTGCGTGTAGATGACCGCGTTCAATCCGTGGTCCTTGAGGTGCCACGCCTTCGCCAGCATTCGTTCATACGCGGCAGTGAGCTGTTCCGGGCCGCCTACTCCGCGATAGCTCCACGACTTGGTGGACCACGTGTGCCCTTCCATGCCCAGTCCCAATCCGCCGAACTCGCCTAGCACCGCGGCCCGGGCTTCTTCGGGCTTGGGCATGGAGGGGTCGGGGTAGTGGTGCATGTCCACGATGTCGCCGACGTTCATGTCGGTCCAACCGCTGGCGTTGCTGACAAGACGGGTCGAGTCGAGTTCTTTTACAGCCGCGGTTAATCGCGGCACATCGTGCTCGCCCCACCCTTCGTTGAACACCACCCACATGGCGATCGACGGATGGTTGCGGCGACCCTCGATCATCCTGTGAAGCTCGTGCTCGAACTGCTTCGCCTGCGCCTCGTCCGGCTTGTCGCGCATCGACGGCATGTCCTGCCAGACGATCAGCCCCAGCTTGTCGCACCAGTAATACCATCGCTCGGGCTCTACCTTCACGTGCTTGCGCGTGGCGTTAAAACCGAGCTTCTTCGTGATCTCGATGTCGTACTTCATCGCCTCGTCCGTGGGCGCGGTGTACACGCCATCGGGCCAGAATCCCTGATCCAGCGGCCCGGCCTGAAAGACGAACTTGTTGTTGAGCAGGATGCGGTTGAGGCCTTTTTCGTCCTTCCCCATCGAAATCTTCCGCATGCCGAAATAGCTCTCGACTACATCCGATTCCATACCTTTGCTTAGAAGGTGGACACGTAGGCCGTAGAGGAACGGAGAGTCGGGCGACCAGAGTTTGGCATCCGGGATTTTCAGGGTCGCTTCGAGTTCCGCGCCGTCCGCCGCCCCTGTTGCTTGGGTGGCGACAACCTTATCGCCATCCAGCACGTCGATCTGGCCGAGGGTGAGGCGGTCGCCGATTCCTTTGACGGTTACTTTCACGGTGCCCTTGTCGATGTCCGGCTCGGCGTGGACGTTTTCGATGAACGCTTTGTCCACGGGTTCGATCCAGACGGTCTGCCAGATTCCGCTGGCGGGCGTATAGAAGATTCCGCCGGGCTTCATGGTCTGTTTGCCGCGGGCGTGATTGCCCTCGTCTGGCGTGTCAATCGCATTCACGATCAATTCCTGCGGGCCATCACTATTGAGCAGGCGGGTGACGTCGAATCCGAAGGCGTCGTAGCCGCCTTTGTGCGCGCCCAGGCGCTTGCCGTTGAGGTAGACGGTGGAATCCCAATTCACGGCATCGAGGTGCAGCAGGACATGCTTGCCGGCCCAGTCCTTGGGCACTTCAAAAGTTCGTCGATACCACATCCGGTCTTCGTGCCGCATGATGCCTGACAGCGACGACTCGATCGGATACGGCACCAGCACCTGCTCCGCGAGGTCCTTACCAGCGGGCGGCTGCTCCCCATCCTTGGCCGCGGCGAACTGCCATACGCCATTGAGGCTCATCCACTGCTTTCGCACCATTTGCGGGCGGGGGTATTCGGGAAGCGCGTTGGCCGGGGTGACGTCTTTGGCCCAGCGGGTTTTGAGGGGGCCGTCGGCTTGCTTCCAGGTGACATCGGCGCCGAGCGCCGATCCAACACAGACACAAAGAGCGGATAGAAGGACGGCGCAGTCTAGCAACGCGCGGCGCGGTGAAGTTCTCATGTGGATTGTTCTACCCCATCGGTCGGATTGAGGAAACCTGCGCGTTCACTCGATCGTCTTGAACGGCGCGAATCCATAATATTTCGGCCGCGAGTCGAGGCGAACGTGGAGCCATGCGACACCCATCCCCGCAGTACTTATCCAAAGCGGATCTGCCGAGAGGCGGGCGGCAGCGGTCTCGCCGACCGTCCGCCACAGCTCATGCCGTTGAACTTCCGGCGCGTTTCGCAGAAACGCGGCAAGATGCACATAGGCCGTGGGAGGGCATAGCGGGCACGGAACCACAAGGGCTGCGTCGTTCCCGAGATTGGAGAAGCTAACAACTTGCTTCTCGCGCGGTGTGGATTGAAAATAATCGACAAAAGCTTTGGTATCGGGATTGCGCTGGAGCGCCAGAGATTCAAGTAGGACGAATTCGAATTCCCGATTGGTATTTGCGTGGGAAATCGGAGGTGTTTCCCAGCGATAAGCGGCAAAAGGCACATCGGCCAGAAGCGAAATAAAATAGGCCCGAAATGCGCGATCTTCCCGCCAAAGCCGCAAGACTTCGGCATAGGAAATCGGATTCCCATCGCGGCACGGCCTGAATCGGTGCGTGCGGCCGGCATCAAGTATTTCGACGGTGCAGTCCCACATACGTTCCTGCTCGCATTGTAACGATCGCCGACCCGCATGCCGAGACTTGGCCTCTAATGAGACCATCGAAAGCCACTCATGCATGCAAACGGCGGGCGTGAATGACCACCTTCAAAATCGAAAGGGACACGACTATGCCTTCAATCAATCGGAATTCTGAAAAACTGTGTCTGCTCGTTTTGCTGTCCCTTGCCGCCTGGGTGAACGCCGCCGCCGCCGAACCGGTGACGATGGAATCGCTGAAGTGGTACACCCCCGACCGCGATTTCAAGCCCATCGAGCCCGCGGCGTGGGTGTACGAAGGCGTGCAGAAGGCTTTTGCCGGGGATTTCGCGAATCCCAAATCACTGCCGTACGTCGATGACCTCGCGGCGGCGGGCGTGACGATAATCCATACGGGCGGGCCGGGGGCTTATTACCCGTTGCGGCGCGACGGGGGGACGGGCACCGAAGCCAAAGAACGCGCGCTCTTTGAAACCGCGTTCGACCGCATCCGCGGGCATGGCATGCGGATCGTTATCGGCGTGTCTCCTTACGCGCCGCCGGAGATGGTCAAGCAGCATCCGGAATGGCGGCTCAAACTTTCGCCCAGCGAAAAGCCGCTCGACCCGAACCTCGATCTCACCCGGCCTGAGAACGCGGCACTGCGCAGCTTGAGCCTCAATACGCCCTACGGCGACTACCTCATCGAAAATCTGGCGGAGATCTTTCAGGACTATAAGGTCGATGGCGTCTCGTTCGACGGCAATTACCACCCGGCCATCAACTACACGCCCTACGACATGGAGTTGTATCGGAAGGAAACCGGCCGCGATTTCCCGGCGAAGATCGATCTTTCGAGCGACGACTACAAGGTCTATCTGTTGTGGGCGGACACGAAGCTGGAGAACTGGTATCGGAAGCTGCATACCCGGCTGCGGCAGGTGAATCCGCAAGCCGCGGTGTACACGTGGACGACCAACGCCGGGCGCTACGGACACTTTCTGACAAGCCCGCGCGTCATGTCGGCGCGGATGAACCTGCTGTTCGATTCGCCCGTGCAGGAATGGTGGCTGGACGAGGTGAACCTGGGGGCGAGCGTCGTGCCGGCCTTCGGGGCGGCGTACGTGCGCGCGGTCACCGGCGGGCGCACGGGGGCGAGCGAGCCCTACATCATGTCACGCGGCAATCCCTACAGCGCATCGAGCTTCCCGCGCCATGAACTGTTCGTGCGCTGCATGATGGCGATGACGAACGGCTCGATCACGCCCATCGCCGTGCCGACCGCGGCGGGAAAGGAGGCGGGCGACCAGACGCTGGCGGAAATCGGCCGGCGCAAGAAGTGGTTCGTTCACTGCACCCCCGAGCCTTGGGCGGCCCTGCTGGTGAGCGAGCAGACGCGGCAGTTTTACGCGGGGGGCCAAATCATGGAACGCTTTCTCGCCCATGCGCTGGGCGTCTTCCGCGTGGGATGGGAAGAGCACCTGCCGATCACGCTCATCACCGACATGGATCTTCAGCCCGATCGGCTCAAACCCTACAAAGTTCTGATTCTTCCCAACGCGGCGGCGCTTTCCGATGTGCAGGTCAAAACCATTCGCCAGTTCGTCCACGATGGAGGAGGCCTTGTGGCCACGTGCGAGACGTCACTCTTTGACGAGCTGGGCCATCCGCGCGGCAATTTCGCGCTTGCGGACCTGTTCGGCGTTGACTACGAGGGTCGCCCCGCCGTGCCGGTTAAACGCCCGGAGCTCGATGCGAACTTCAACATCGTCGTCGACGAGAAATATTGGGCCAACCGGCAGGGCACGGCGGAGATGCGCTGGGGCGCGGGAGACATTCTCACAAGCGAGCTGATCGATGACCCCCGACTAAAGCTGATCACCAACGGAGTGCAGGCGAGCTTCAAGGGGCCGCTGGTGAGAATGAGCGACGCGCGGCCGCCGATGAAGCGGGCGATGATCATGTTCCCGGAAGGGAAGGACCCGATTCCGGCAATCGTAATGGGGGAACAAGGGAAAGGCCGGGTGGTGTACATGGCCGCGGGGCTCGACGCGGCGAACTACAGTTACTGCTACCCCTACCAGCGCGTGGTCATGTCGCGGGCCATTCAATGGGCCGCCCGCGAGCCGGCGCCGGTGGCGATCGAGGCGCCGATGTGCGTCCAAAGCACGACGTTCCGCCAGAAGGACTCCGCGGGCGAACGGCTGGTCATTCACCTGTTCAACGGCATCAACACCACCAGCGACCACGGCAGCCCCGAGGCCGATGTCCCCCTGCGCGAAGAGGTGGTGCCGGTGGGCGGGATCAAGGTGCGCTTTCACAACATGACCCCGAAACGGGTGCATTGGGAACCGGAGGGGATGGAGCTCGCGGTGGAGCAAAAGGGGGACTGGGCTGAGGTTACGGTTCCGCCCCTGGCGGTGCATTCGATGGTCGTGGCCGAGCAGCGGTGATCGCCGCAATGCACAGTCACGTCCGATTTTGCTGGCCGAAGAAAAAGACGGCTCGGGGCACCTGTGATGCCCTTCGCCGTCGGGGTGGTAGAGCGTGGTTGAGGAGGTCAGTAAGTTCGTTCCGTCGGGGGCGGGGATTCTTCCACACGTGCAAAATTTTCTTTTCCTGCGGCGGCTACGGAGAAAGTGAACTCCGCGCGCACCTTCATCTCCCCAAAATGACGCTCAGGCCATGGAATTGTTTCAGTGAATAGACGAATATTCGCGCCGGCGGTAGGAGGACCCGATTTGAGTGGAGGCCGCGGAAGCTTGAGGCGGTCCAGCGGACCGGCCATAATCGGGCCGCGAGGTGCGCGTATGTCATGGATTGAGAATCGGTTCGAAGAAGGGCTCGTGGTGACGAGCCTAGACTTTGCCATCAACTGGGCGCGGAAGAACAGCCTGTGGCCGATGACTTTCGGGCTGGCATGCTGCGCGATCGAGATGATGGCGATCGGCGCGTCGCGGTTTGATCTGGACCGGTTCGGGGCGGGGGCATTCCGTGCGACCCCCCGGCAGGCAGACTTGATGATCGTCGCCGGGACGGTCAACTACAAAATGGCCTCGCGCGTGAAGCGGCTTTATCACCAGATGGCCGATCCCAAGTACGTCATCGCCATGGGCGCCTGCACCGTGGGCGGCGGGCCGTATTTCAAATACGGGTACAACGTGGTGAAGGGCGTCGATCTGGTCGTGCCCGTGGACGTGTACGTCCCAGGCTGCCCGCCGCGGCCCGAGGCGCTGATGGAAGGGATCATGCGGTTGCAAGATAAGATCGCCAAGCAGACGGTCGCCAGGGCAAAAGTGCCATAGCGCGGATTGAAACGCGCTCTATCGGTTCACCCGCCTCAGCCCCGTAGGGGCGACAGAACTTAGCCCATGGCGCCAGGCATGGGAAAAAATCGGCGCGTGGCAAATAGCCCCGGAGTGGCGTAAGAAGTGTGGAATTCTCGAGCGACTTGGATGTTCCCACGGGGTACTGATCACTTGAGGTCTTCCGAGCCGGGTCGTGCCGGCCTGGCAGGACCACAGGTTCCGGCCATTCGATAGCACGAATTCAGTTCCACAAATACACCCTCCGGATCCATGCTTCTTACGCCCCTCCGGGGCTGGGCGCTCCTTCATCTTCTCCACTTGCGCCATGGGCTACATTCTTTCGCCCCTCCGGGGCTAAGATCGGATTTCGTGAAGATCTGCCGGCGCGGTCGCGGCGAGCGCGCAGCACACGCAGCCGATCACGAAGAAGTAGTAATTGCAGAACGCCTGCTTGTTGAACGCGATGAACGGCAGGTAGATGACCGCCAACGTCAGTGCAAACCCGGCCGGGCTGCGGCGGCCCTTCCATACCGCGAGCAGCATCGCCGGCACCACCATCACGAAAGCGAGCCAGACCCACGCCGTGTATTTGGAATCGAAGTTGAGGCCCAACCAAACGAGGTAGCTAAGGGCATCCCAGCGGAATGGGGCCATCTGCTGCACCGTGACGGTGGAATGCCAGAAGGCATGCCAATCTCGTAGGGCCAGCGGCAGTGTGACGATCGCCGCGATCGCCCCCGCCGAGATGAGCAGCACCAGCCACGCGCGCCAGCTTGCCCCTTTGCGCCAATCGAATCCGGGAACCAGAAGGAACGACAGCGGCACCGCAAGCACCAAGTATTGTTTGCTCGCCAGGAGAAGCCCGAAGGCGACCGGGAGCAGCCACCTCAGCCGCCAGCATGCGCAGAAAATCGTCGCGGCCAGGAACAGCACCACGAAAGGCTCCGTCCAGGCCCGGCCCAATATGTTGAGCGCCCGCGGGGTGAAGAGCAGAAGCACCGCGGCGAATTTCGCCAGCCGCCCCGGCCGCGCGTACCCGACGAGCAGACCCGCCAGCGTCAGTGCCACCGCCTGGGCGTATCGCGCATCCTGCGCGATTCTTACCGCGATCGTCGAAAGCACCAGGCTCAGCGGCGGGTACGGAAATCCGAATTGCAGACGATCGTCTTTCACGAGCCCATTGCCGTACACCTGCTGATGGCCCGGTTCCATGCTGTGGTAAATGTCCGGGAATGTCATGGCGTACGGATTGCCGCCCGAAAGCAGCGCGATCGGGGCGTTCTCCTGGAACACCCACACGTCAATGTGCGGCGAAGGCGACGACCGGATCATCCAGAACCCGAGCAGCGACTGAACAAGCAGGAGAGTCGGGAACCACCATCGCCGCATTGAAGGCAGATCGAGATACCCCAGCAGTGTCACCAACCCCGCGACGCCCACGATGTACAGATAGAGACCGTGATTGAAGCGACCTAGGATTTGCTGATCATCCCCCGCCGGCCAGCTCACGAACACGGCGAAGAATTGAAGCGTGAGGCCCGCGCCCAGCACGATGCGGAGCAAACTATCGCCGTGCGATTCGATGGCCCGGAGGCGGGGTTCGATCACGCCGACGATCGTCAAGATCAGGGCGGCCGTGACCAGCCCCATCGCCAGCGGCGTGTATTCGCCGTTGTGGACATGAATCGCAAACCCCAGGGCCACCGTCGCGACCAGCAGGGCGACAAGCCCGAGCGCGCGGGTAGGCGGCGCGCCCCCGTCGAGTTCATGCCTCTGATGTTCCAGCGTCTCCGTCCGCATCTTCAAGAGAATGATAACGCAAATTGAGTAGGCGCGCGAATCGTGGTGGTCCGATCGCTCCAGCCCCCTCTCCCTTGTCCTCGGGGGAGAGGGCTAGGGTGAGGGGCCGGGCGTGAAGTTGTGTGGTTCGCAAGACGACCATGTAGGGTGGGTTGGGAGCCGGGCCGTGTCGGCCCGACCGCAGCGTTGCTCCGTTTCGGGCCTTCAGGCCGACCGGGGCGACACGCCCGGCTCTGAAAAACCATGGAGCATTTTAGGACGCGCGCACTACTACACGGCAGGCTTTGCCGCCCGTGCGACCATGATCCACTGAAATCCGAACAGCCGCGGAGCAACAGCCAGCGCCAGATGTTGCGCTCGGAGCATCGCGCTGAAAAGCATCTTCCCCTCGCCGTTCTTCCAGAGCTCGTCCAGCGGAACGCCGGTCACGGAGAATTTATCAACCTTGAGGCCCCCCTGCTCCATCATTTCCCTCGCCGTGTCGCGCGTGAGGAATTGGAGATGGGTGCGGTCAAGCGGGCCGCGTTCCATCTTGGGGAAGCGACCCAGCAGCAGCATCAACCGCACGGCCAGGTGAGCGATGTTTGGCACAGAGATGATGAACGTCGCATCGTCCGTCGCGGCCCGGCGGAGTTGGTACAGTACGCCCACGGGGTCGGGCGTATGCTCCAGCACGTCCGCGCAGACGATGGTCTTGTACGTCTTTTCCGGCAGCGGCGCGTCTTGGATGTAGGAGGCGTGGACGTTGCGGTAGAAGGGCTTGGCCATCGCCGCCCATTCGGGGTTGGCCTCGACGGCGTCGAGCACGATGCCCGTGCCTTCGAGGCTTTTGCCGAGCATGCCCTGCGCTGCGCCCACGTCCAGGACGGGGCTTTGGCCCAGTTGCCGCACGAGTTGGCTGATCTGTTGGTGGCTACTCTTGGGGTCGCGGTGCGAGCGGTAGTGGATCGCCATGCGGGTGCGGCCTCCAACGGTCGTTCAGCGCGAATTTAAGCGCCTCCCGCATGCAGTTGAGTGCATAGGGGACGCCGTTCACGTAGCAGATCTCGTCGCCGTAGTAGGTGGGGATTGGGACTTCCTTGATGCGGCTGCCGTTCTTCAGCAGTTCAAGGATGATTTGCGTATCAAAGTGCCAGTTGTGCGTCATCGCCTCCAGCGGAATGCGCTTGAGGGCGTGGACGTTGTACGCGCGATAGCCGGAATGAAACTCGGTAAACTTTGCGCCGATGAGCGAGTTCTCGACAAAAGTGAGGACCTTGTTGCCGACGTACTTGTACATCGGCATGTTGCCCTTGAGGGCCGCGCCCTTCACCATCATCCGCGAGCCCATCACGGCTTCTGCGGTGCCCTCTTCCAGCGGTGTGAGCAGGTTCTGCATCACCTCGGGGGCGTACTGGCCGTCGCCATGCAGTAGCACGGCGATGTCGAGGCCGCGTTCCATGGCGTACTGATAGCCCCTGCGCTGGTTCCCGCCGTACATGAGATTCACGGGATTGCGGTAGACGTGAAGCTTGTGCCCGAACGATTCGTCCTTGCACGCCTGGCCCGTCTCATACGTGCGATCCTGACTGGCATCGTCGAAGACGAAGACTTCTTCGATCTTGTCCCAGATGGCAGGCGGGATGCGCTGTAGTACGCCGCGGAGAGTGGTCTCCGCGTTGTAGGCGACTACAAGAATTCCGATTTTGGGCTTCCCGGTCATGGTAGAGGTTGTATCCGATATCGGCGGGAAAGGCGATTGCATTAATTACACAATCGCGCAAATCGTTGGCGCAAAATGGCATGGAAAATGGCTAAGAGCTTCGATTTATTCGAAGAAATGAGCGACAGGGCAAGAAAAACCGGGGAGCACGTCTTCCCCGCTGATGGAGTCACCCAAGGCTAGCTCTATCACGCTACCACGCGGCCCAGGCTGCGTCCGATAAACTCGCACGCGGCGAGTGGGCGGGGTGACCACCCAAACCAGCGGCACGCCCGCCGCGAGATACTCGGCCACCTTCTCCTCGACCTCGCCCGTCCAACCGCGGTAAACTCCCGCCGGGGATGAACCGCGGGACGTGAATTGAACACCTGGTCTTTCGACATCACCCGCCAATCGGGCTGGGACTGGTGGACGGCACTGTGCGGCGTCGCCGCGTTCGTGCTGCTGTGCCACGGCGGCTTGGGCTCGCTCTGGCGGCGCGGGGCGCGGGGATGGGTGGCGCTCGCGCTTATAGCCATCGGGGTCACGGGAACGCTGCTCGTATTGCTCGTACCGGATTTTCATTCGGCGCGGGTCGGGCTGGTTTGGACCTTCGTCGTTCTCTCGATTCTCTCCGCCACGTTCTACCTCGAACTACTCGACCGCCTGGGCGCCGGGCGCATGCTCACGCTGCTGACGCTTCGCATCGTCGCCCTCGCCCTGCTCGTCCCCATGCTGTTCGAGCCCGTTTTGCGCTACATCAGCCATCGCAAGCCCGAACGGCCGATCCTCTTTCTCGTTGACACCTCCGGCTCGATGTCCTTCCCGGATGTGCAAAACGGCCCCACGCGCATTCAATCCGTCTGGCAGACGCTTTCGCCCGAGCTCGACCGCATCAAGTCCCATTTCGTCCCGCGCTACTTCATGTTCGCCACCGGGTTTTCGGAACTGAAGGATGCGCAGGAGTTGTCGAAGCTGGCCGCCGACGGAAAGTCCACCGACATCGCGCT
>JAQGHP010000659.1 GCA_028288775.1 Phycisphaerales bacterium
GATTCTCATTCGGGAGCGAAACGAAGACACCGCCTGATTACCATTTCGCTTTCGGCGTCCCGTACTGGTTCCTGCTGTCCCTTGCGGCGGCGATGCCCGGAATTCGCGGCGTTCGCTTCCGCCGCCGTGCATGCGCTCCTGGCCACTGCTCCTCCTGCGGCTACGACCTCCGCGCCACGCCCGGCCGATGCCCGGAGTGCGGGACCGAAACGAAAAATCCCGCCGCGAGTGCGGGCGGGGATAAGCGGACTGCTTAGTCCGGTTCAATTTCAAATTAGGACACTACCCGCGTGCGGTGAGGGTATACCGCCGATTAAGATAGCCCCGGGGCGGAACACCGAAGTCTTTCTGCAAGCTACTCCGCGTCAAAGCACCTTACATCCGGCGACACCAACTCCAGCGCGTCCCGGCTATACCCCTTCCCCGCCTTTTCCACCGCGCCCAGCATGTTCGCCAGCACGTCCGGGTGTTGGTAGCTGGGGGCGGCGCGCATCATTCCTAAAAGCTGGCGGCGGTAGTTGAGCAGGTTGTTTTGGACGGGCATTTTGAAATCGGTCGCCACTGCACTGACTTTGCGCGACAGGGCGTCCAAGTCGCCCTTGAAGCAGCCGATGAGCAGGTCGTAGAAGAAGGTGCCGTGGCTGGCCTCATCCGCGCCCATGCGGCCCAGGACCGTCTTGAGCAGGGGCTCATCGATGTCGCGGGCGAGGGCGCGATAGTAGAGGTGGGTGGCCTTCTCCTGGAGGGCCAGGTAGATGAAGCCTTCGATGAGCTGGTTGTTGTGGTCGTAGGGGAAGGTGTAGGCGGTCTGCCGCTCGCGGAGCATTTCCTGGTCGAGGGCGTCCTGCTTTACCAGACCCGAACGCGTCAGGTAAAGCTCGAGCACGTGGGCGTGACGGTCTTCCTCGGCGACCCAGCGGCAGGTGAAGTGGAGCACCTTGCGGTTGATGATCTGCTGATCATCAGGCATGGTCGGATCCGTCATAATCCGAAGGTATTCCGAGAGATAGCCGGGCAGATGGTCTTCGACGAACAGCACGGTTTTCACAGCCGCGAGCTGCACCTCGCTCAGGCGCTCGGGGCGGGCGATCGTCCGCATCTGCTCCTGCTCGCACAAGTCGTAGGGCGACCACCCCATCCGGTCGGCCCGGCGGAGGTAATCGTAGAGCACGGGATCCAAAACCGCAGCCTTGGGAAACGCCGGAGGCGTAACCCTCTTTCCGTTAATGCTTTGATGCACAAATTTCCTGTCTTGCCCGGACGAGGCGGTGAGGCTCAGGAGGAAGCGCGTGGCACACGATCGGTTATCTGCACCACGAGAGAAGAGCCCGAAGGGTGGACTCTAAGGGAAAGCGGCAGGCGTCACAAGGCAAATCAAGATTAAATGTGCCGCAATCCCTGACGAACTCAGCAGTAGGGTTCTGGCATCAGAAGGCAGATGAAGAATTGTAATGCGGCTCAAAAGCAAACCGCCGGCCCTTGGCCCGGCGGGTCGAGAAAAGCTGCGATGTGTGATGTGCGGCCGTTAACGGCCGGGTGCGATCCATGCCTTGTCGCGCTGGCTATGTAACCTCGATTGCAGACTGAAAGCCTGCATCAAGCGCGTGACCGCGGCACGATCCTCTAGATCGAGCTATCGAGCGAGGTCCAGCGGGCCAGGACCTTGGTCCCGACGGCGGTGATGGCCGCGATGGCGGCTACCACGATCAGACCCACGATCAGAGCGTACTCGAGAACTTCGCCGCCCTGCTCGTCCGCCAACAATCCCTTGATTCGGTTCAACATTGCGATGGCCTCCTAAATTGCCTGATGCCCGAATTGGGCACCCCCCTTCCATCGGGATACCGAGTGGGGCACTTAATCCGGCGAAGCGGATTGCCGTCATTAATCTGAAGAAGCGTCGGGTGCCGCCGGTTCGGGAAGGAGAGGGCGCCGTCGGGCGGGGTGGAGGGAGGAAAGGACGAGACTAATGCAAAAGACGATTAAGATTAAGATTAGGATTAAGATTAGGATAGGAGCGCTCTGAGTGCGCTCTTATCCTAATCATAATCTTAATCCTAATCTTAATCGTCTGTTTCTTTGGACGGGACCTGAGTGGCCTCTGTGCAAGTGCGCTATCGCACTCCCATTAGCACTTCCATCGTCAGCTGATCCAACTGCTCATACGGCAGCCGGGCCTTGGCCAGTTCGACCCGGTCCAGCGGGGCGGCGAGTAGCTTCTTTGCGTTTGCCGAGCTGTACTTTTTCGTCAGCTTCGATAGCGCGGCATCCTGCACGTTGATCACGTTGAGCAGGCCCTGGATTTCCTTGTCGGCGTTCCAGCGGGCGGCTTTTTCCTTGAGGATCATGTAGGTGCGCATGCAGCCGCGGGCGAACTCTTTGACGTCCTGGTAGTCGCTCTGGCGGTAAGCGTGGGCGTCGAACTGCCGGGGGCCGGCGTACTTGTGGTCCTCCAGCAACTTCACGAGGAAGAAGGCGTGCTTGGGGTTCGCCGACCCGAAACGGAAATCCTGGTCGTAGCGGCCGAATTCCTGGTCGTTCAGATCGATGTGGAACAGCTTCCCCGACTCCAGTGCCGCGCCCACCTGATGTACGAAGTTCAGGCCCGCCATATGCTCGTGGGCGACTTCGGGGTTGACGCCGCACATCTCGGGATGATCGAGCGTGGGGATCAGCGCCAGGTACGAGCCGGTCACGGCGAAGTACATGTGCCCCCGCGGCTCATTGGGCTTGGCCTCGAACGCGAACTTGTACCCGTACCCCTGCTCGATGCTGTATTCGCTGAGGAAATTGATCGACTCGCGGAAGCGCTTGATCGCCTCGACGGGGCTCTTGGTGGCGTCGCTCTCCACGCCCTCGCGGCCGCCCCAGAAGACGTAAATCTTCGCGCCAAACTCCGCCCCCAAATCCATCGCACGCATCGTCTTCTGCACGGCATAAGCGCGGACCTGCGCGTTGTTGCTGGTGAACGCGCCGTCCTTGAAGACCGGGTCGGAGAAGAGATTGGTCGTCGCCATGGGGACGACGAGGCCGTTGTTCTTCAGCGCCTTGCGGAAGTCGCTCTTGATTTGTGCGGCCTGCTCGGGCGTGGCGTCGATGGGGATGAGGTCATTGTCATGGAAGTTGACGCCGTACGCGCCGACTTCGCCGATCAGGTCGGCGATCTGCGCCGGCGTGAGCGTCTCCCGCACCGGCCCGCCGAAGGGGTCGCGGCCGGGGTTGCCGACGGTCCAGAGTCCGAAGGTGAATTTGAGTTTCTTATCGGGTGCGAATGCGTCGCTGGGCATGATGGGCAGTTCCTTCCTCTTGCACAATGTTTGGGGCGATGGGTTGGCCGCTGATTACGCTATCGCCGTCCTTCGAATCGCCCGTTTGAGAGGGCGGGAAGTGTCCTCGAACGGGTAAGGGATTTCAAGGAAACGGCTTGGATGACTGATGGGCCCCAAGAGACCGCGAAGCCGCGAAGGCGCGAAGACGGCCGCGAAGGAAAGCCGAAGAGTGGCCGCCACAGATGAACACAGATGGGAAGCAATTGCCGTGGCATGGGCGGCCCGCCCATGTCTGCCGTTTTGAATTCGATCGTCGAAATCAGAAAGACCATAGAGACCGCAAAGGCCACAAAGAAAAGCGGGGTAGGGTGGGTGTACCCTCATCTTTCCCCACATTTATACCATTCGCAGTTCGTAGCCGTCGATGAGTAGCAGGAGTTTGCGCCAGCCGCGCCAGAGGGTGATCCAGCCGGGGTCGCCATCGCCTTTGCGCCACCATGGGTG
>JAQGHP010000669.1 GCA_028288775.1 Phycisphaerales bacterium
GCACGAATGGGCGTGTGTGTGAATCGCAATCTCCGGTACGATCAGGGGAAATCGCACAGGAGCATCCTATGAGTGCAGAGCAACTTGATTCCGACGTCCCCCTCGATCCGGCCCACGCCGTCAACCCGCACGCGCCGCCGACGGACGATGAAACGGTCTATTACTCCGGTTCGCCGCTGTTGGGGGGCCAGCCCGAGAAGGTGATCGGGTTCGCGCTGCTGGGGACGTTGTTCCTCGTCGCGCCGGTGATCTTCCGCATGGTCGCGGGGAATTGGCCGCCGGGCTGGGTGGCGATTGCGCTGGTGGCCGTCGGCGTCATTCTCTGGTTCGCGCCGGTGATCTTGAGCAAGTCCATCCGCTACCGCATCACCAACTACCGCGTCGATTTCGAACGCGGCGTCATCTCCAAAAGCATCAACACCCTCGAACTCTGGCACGTGGAAGACCTCTCCTTCCACCAGTCCCTCCTCGCCCGCCTGATCGGCATCGGCACCATCCGCATCATCTCCCATGACGACACCATGCCCAACCTCACCATGCGCGGCCTCCCCAACGCGCGTCACCTCTTCGAACAACTCAAGCAACGCGTAATCGCCGTCAAACGGCAGACGGGCGTGCTGAAAGTGGACACGGGGACTTGAGACCGCAAATGACAGGGATCACCACGGAGTCACGGAGGGCACGGAGAGGTGCCTGATAAAATCACGCGCTGGAGAAGGCGGGAAAATTAATTAACCGCCAAGACGCCGAGACGCCAAGGGGGAGCAGGCAGAATCGAACGCAGAGACGCGGAGGCGCGGAGGTAGGAGGGAGAGAAGAAATACTCTTGCCTGCTCAGGAATTCGCGAGGAGCCTGCATTCCACCATTTTTCTCTCTGCGTTTTTCTCTGCGCCTCGGCGTCTCTGCGTTCGATTTTTCCCCGTTCCCCCTTGGCGTCTTGGCACCTTGGCGGTTCACTTCTTCCTTGCGCGCCTCCGTGTTCTCCGTGCCTCCGTGGTGAAGATCCGCTTTAGTCCGCCTTCAGCGGCACGATCCAGATGTTGCGGTACTGGACCGAGTGGCCGTGGAACTGGAGGCGGATCGGGCCGGGAGTGTCTTCTTCCTTGGCGCCGCCGCCTGTCGAGTGGGGGATCTCGGTGTTGTCCTGCACCATCTCGCCATTCCAATAGACGGTGATGTGCGCGTTCTCGACCTTCTTGCCGTCCTTGAACTTCGCGGCGTGGAAGGTGATGTCGTACGTCTGCCATTCACCCGGCGGCTTGGCCATGTTCTTCGACGGGGCCTTCACCCCATAAATCGCCCCGCACGCGCCGTCCGCGTAGGTCTCATTGTTGTAGCTGTCGAGCACCTGCAATTCGTAGCGGCCCTGCTGGTACACGCCCGAGTTGCCGCGGTCCTGGCCCTTGTGCTCGGGGCCGAGCTTCGGCTCGTTGAATTCGAGATGGAGCTGGTAATCCGTGAACTTGTCCTTGGTGGCGGTGTCACCTTTCTCGGAGACCATGACGCCGTCCTTGATGCCCCACTGGTTCTGTTCCCAATGGGAAGTGTCGGTGCCGTCGAAGAGAACGACGGCGTCCTTGGGCTTTTCCGCGCCCGGCTTAAGGACCGCGTCCGCCGCCCATACCGCGCCGCCCATCGCCGCGGCAATCGCCATCCCCGCCAGCGCGCCGCGCAGAAATTTGCTCGATCGAGTAACCCAGAATCGCATCGCATTCTCCTCGTGGTTGGAAACTGACCGCCCGGAATGGGCGGTGCTGGTGGTATTATCGCGGGGGGAGAAGGGCGTTGCGGCGGGTTCAGAGTTCAGGCCGCAGGCTTTCCCAATTTTCACTTTGCAGTTTGCACTTTGCACTTTGCAATTTGCAATCCGGGCGTGCGTAATTGCAAATTGCAAAGTGCAAACTGCAAAGTGAAAATTGAAAGGCAGCGCTTCGTGCAATTCTCCTCCCTCCCCCTGAACCCCGAACCCTCCCCCCGGTTATTCCGTAGACACAATCCCCGCCCCGCGATTATCCTTGAAACCGTCTCGCGAAAGGAACTCCGCATGAAACCAGTCGTGATGAAGTCGATCTACACCGGCCTGGGACTGCTCAGCACCGGCAAGGAGACGGTCGAGGACATTGCCCGCAAGTTCGCGAAAAAGGCGAACTTGTCCGAGAAGGACGGCGAAAAGATCGCCCGCCATCTCCGCACCCGCTCCGAAAAAGCGCTCAGCGCGCTCCAAAAATCCCTGGAGACGGAAGTCAACAAGGTCGTCCGCGCCCTCCACGCCGTCACGGGCGAAAATAAGTCTCGTGCCTCCGGCGCGAAGCGCAAGGCCGCCTCTAAACCCAAGGCAAAGCGCCGCGCCGGCGGGAAGGCCAAAACGTCCGCGACGCATTAATTGCGGACCATCGGCCATGCAGCTTTCCAACGTCATCGGTTCGCGCTCCCGCTTCGCCGGCAATATTGCCCGGGCGGCCGACGTTGCAACCATCCTCGCCAAGTACGGACTCGCCGGGTGGATGGCCGACGTCGAATGGGAACCCATCCACAAGGCCCTCAAGAGCGAGGGGGGCGAGGTCATCGCCTCCCACCCCTTCGAGGCGCGCGTGCGGCTGGCCCTCATCGACCTGGGCACCACCTTCATCAAACTCGGGCAGATGCTCAGCACCCGCTCCGACCTCGTCGGCAAGCCGATGGCCACGGAGCTGCGCAAGCTTCTCGACCAGGCGCCCGCCGACCCGGAGGAAACGGCTGTCCGCGTCGTCGAAGCGGAATTGGGCCGGCCGGTGGGAGAGTGCTTCAAGCATTTCGACGGCAAGGCGATCGCCTCGGCCTCCATCGGCCAGGTCCACCGCGCCCGCCTCACGACCGGCCGTCTTGCCGCGGTGAAGGTGCAGCACCCGGGCATCGAAGGCGTCATCCGGCGAGATCTCGACATCCTCCGCTACCTCGCCGAGATCGCGGAGAAAAACGAAACGCTTCGCCGCTATCAGCCCGTTGCGCTGGTGCGCGAGTTCAGCCGCACGATGCTCAACGAGCTCGATTTCCGCCGCGAGCTGCGCAATTTGCAGATCTTTCGCCGGAACTTCGCGAAGGACGAAACCATCGCCTTCCCCCGTCCCTACCCCGAGTTCACCAGCGGCCGCACGCTGACGATGGAATACATGAAGGGCGTGAGCGTCACCGACGCCAAGCGCATTGCGAAGCTGGGCCTAGACCCCTCGGAGCTCGCCAAGCGCGGAGCGGAAGTTTTCATCCGCATGATCTTCCGCGACGGCTTCTATCATGCCGACCCGCACCCGGGGAATTTTCTCGTGCTGCCCGATGGGCGGATCGGCCTGCTCGACGCCGGCATGGTCGGCCGCATCGATGATGCCCTGGCCCGGCAGATCGAGGACATCCTGCTCGCCGCCGGCGACCGCGACACCGTCCGCCTCACGGATGCCGTCATTCGCGTCTGCGGCACTCCCGCCGGCCTCGACCGCGCTGCCCTCAGCACGGACTTGAGTGAGTTCTTCCAGGAGTACGGCACCCAGGACCTCAGTCGCTTCGACGTCGGCGGCGCACTCACCGCCGTTACCGAAATGCTCCACGAGCACCAGATGGTTCTGCCCTCCAAGCTGTCGATGCTGATCAAATGCCTGGCGCTGCTGGAAGGAACCGGCCGCCTGATGAGCCCCGGCTTCAGCCTCGCCGAGCTGCTGGAGCCGTGGCGCAAAAAGCTGATCTCGCGGCGGTATTCTCCCGAAGCGCAGATGAAAAGCGCCCGCCGACTGTTGGTGGATCTGGAGCGAACAGTCGAGGCGCTGCCGATGTTCATCTCGCGCATCATGGAGCGCGTGGACTCGGGCAAGGCGATCGTCCGCCTCGAGCACCGGCATCTCAAGCAGGCCGCCAACCGCCTGGTATTCGGTCTGATCATCAGCGGCCTGCTGGTCTCCTCGTCCATCCTGATGGCGACCCACGTCCCCCCCGAAGTGCGCAAGCTGTCCATCCCCGGCCTCCTGGGCTACCTGATCGCCGCGGGGCTTGGCTTCCGTTCCCTCTGGAAAAATCGCGACTCCCGCCTCCCCGGCCGGGAGAGCGATTACGACTGACAAACCCCCTTTAGAGGCACCCTCACCGCCATTTCGCCCGCCAAAGAAGTAACCCGGCTCACATTGTAGATTTCACATTATTGACGTGGCTGCTTGGGTTGATTTTCAGTAATGTCCATTCCAATCTGTTCCCAAGGGCGGCGTAAAGGAAACCGGATGACTTCTCGGCTCTCGGCTTGTGTGCTAATCGTCGAAGACAATGCGGACAGCGGCCGATTGATTTTCAAGGCACTGGCGGAAAACGGCTTCCACCCCGTCATCGCAAAGACGCTTAATGAGGCGTTTCAAGTCCTCGGCAATTTCCCATTTTGCGTCCTGTTGGATTTAGGGCTCCCGGACGGGAACGGGGTGGAAATCCTTCGTTACGTGCGGCGGATGCAACTTCCGATCAAGGTCGCCGTGGTGACCGGCAGCGCCGAATTCTCGAACGTGGGCTTTGCCGCTTTGCTCCAGCCGGAGGCCATCTTTCGCAAGCCGGTGAGTCCATTCGAGCTCATGAAGTGGGTGGTCTCGGTCTCGCCTGATCCCGCTCAATCCGGGTTTCAACCGTGTCCGCATGGCCCGGGCGCCCCGACTTGAAGCGACTTAAAAGGAAGCGGAAGAATTGCGGGCCAAGAGCGAAACGCCGAGGCGCGGGAACTGGCCGCGCAACGGGACGAAATAAGGCCTACGCTGCGGTGTCGTCGTGGTCTTCGACCAATAAAATGTGGATGCCCATATACGCACTCCCCGTCAGTTCCGTCATTCATTCGGCACTTTCGAGGGACGATTCGCGAGGTGCAGGGCGGTCATATTCACTTACGCAGATTGGTCCTTCGGCACCTTGAATTTTACTCAGAGCTCCAGTCGACGCAGCCGCAGCGCGTTGCCGATGACGGATACGGAGCTGAGACTCATCGCTGCGGCCGCGATCATCGGATTGAGCAGGAGTCCGAAGAAGGGGTAGAGCACTCCCGCAGCAATGGGGATGCCCAGTGCATTGTAGATGAAAGCGAAGAACAGGTTCTGGCGGATGTTCCGCATCACGCCGCGACTGAGTCGGCGGGCTTTCACGATGCCGCGGAGGTCGCCCTTTAGCAGCGTGATGCCGGCGCTCTCGATCGCCACGTCGGTGCCGGTGCCCATCGCGATACCCACATCCGCCGCGGCGAGGGCCGGTGCGTCGTTCACACCGTCGCCGGCCATCGCGACAGTGCGGCCTTGTGATTTGAGGTCTCGCACGACGTCCTGCTTCTGGTGCGGCAGGACTTCGGCCTCGACGTGATCCAATCCGAGCTTGCGTGCGACGGCCATGGCCGTGGCCCGGCTGTCGCCGGTGAGCATCACGATGCGGATGCCCTCTTCCTTCAGCAGCCGGATCGCTTCCGCCGTGGATTCCTTCACCGGATCGGCGACACCCAGCAGCCCCAGCACCCGGCCATCCGCCGCTAGAAACATGACCGTCTGGCCGTCGCCGCGGAGTTCCTCCGCACGGGCGGCCAGCGGTCCCGGATCAAGCCCGGCGTCCTGAAGGAGCGCCGCATTGCCCAGCAGGACGGATCGGCCTTCGACGGTTCCGGTCACGCCCTTGCCCGTGACCGACTGGAATGCGGCAGCCGCAGGAGCCTCGACGCCGCGTTGCTTCGCCCCCGCGATGATCGCGGCGGCCAGCGAGTGTTCGCTGGCCCGTTCCAATGCGGCGGCGAGACGCAGGAGCTCCTGTTCATCGACCCCATCCGCGGTAACAACGGAAACGAGCTTCGGCTTGCCCTCTGTCAGCGTGCCGGTCTTGTCCACCACGAGCGTGTCCACCTTCTCCAGCAGTTCCAGCGCCTCGGCGTTTTTGATCAGCACGCCGGCCGTCGCGCCGCGGCCGGTCCCAACCATGATCGACATCGGCGTCGCCAGTCCCAGCGCGCACGGACAGGCGATGATCAGGACCGCGACGGCATTCACGATCGCGTACACCATCGACGGCGTCGGGCCGACCAGCGCCCACACGATGAAGCTCACGACCGCCACAATCACGACCGCCGGCACAAAGTACGCCGCGACCTTATCCGCCAGACCCTGGATCGGGGCCCGGCTTCGCTGCGCCTCGGCGACCATCTTGACGATCTGCGACAGTAGCGTGTCGCTGCCGACCCGCTTGGCCCGCATGACGAAGCCGCCGGTGCCATTCACGGTGCCGCCGATGAGCGGGTCACCCGGCTGCTTCTCGACCGGGATCGACTCGCCGGTCACCATCGACTCGTCCACCGCGCTATGGCCCTCCTCGACGACGCCGTCCACCGGGATCTTCTCGCCCGGCCTGACCCGCAGCCGGTTGCCCACCCGGACCGCTGCCAGCGGCACGTCCACTTCGGAGCCGTCCGGGTGGATCAGCCGTGCGGTCCTGGGGGCGAGCCCCAGCAGCGCGCGGATGGCGCTTCCGGTCCGGCTGCGCGCCCGCAGTTCGAGCACCTGGCCGAGCAGCACAAGCGTGGTGATAACCGCCGCGGCCTCGAAATAGACGGGCACCACGCCCCCCATTCCGCGGAACGAAGGCGGGAAGATTCCTGGCGCGATCGTCGCGGCGAGGCTGAACAGGTATGCCACCCCCGTGCCGATGGCGATCAACGTGAACATGTTCAGGCTGCGGTGAACGAGCGACTGCCAGCCGCGCACGAAGAAGGGCCAGCCGCCCCAGAGCACGACCGGCGTCGCCAGCGCGAGCTGCACCCATTGCATGGCGTGCATGCTCATCAGTCGCATGATCGCGTGAGGCGCGACAACGTCCGACATGCCCAGCGCAAATACGGGGACCGTCAGGGCGAGGCTCACCCAGAACCGGCGGCTCATGGCCGCCAGCTCGGGATTGTGCTCTTGGGCCACGACCGTCCGCGGCTCCAGGGTCATCCCGCAGATCGGACAATTGCCGGGCTCGTCCCGCACGATCTGCGGGTGCATGGGGCATGTGTACTCGATCTTCGTTTCGGGCACGGCAGGCGTGACGGGTTCCAGCGCCATCCCACACTTGGGGCATGAACCGGGGTGGTCCTGCTGGATTTCCGGGTGCATCGGGCAGGTGTAGAGCGCGCCGGGCTGCGCCGCGATGTCCGCCGTGTCATGAGCGTGGCCGTCGAAGTCGTCCGCCGCATCGACGTATTTCGCCGGATCTTGCTCGAACTTTGTCAGGCAGCTTTTGCCGCAAAAATAGTAGGTGATCCCGTCATGCTGAGCATGAGCGGCCGCCATTTCCGGCGAAACTTTCATGCCGCAGACGGGGTCGATCGTTGTCGTTGTGCTTTCCATGAAGTCACCTCCGTCGGGACCAAGCCCCGCTCCGGTCCCCTCTCCCCCGTACTCGGGGGAGTTGTGCAATCAACACACACCGTTACGCTCGGCCCCTCACCCCAACCCTCTCCCCCGAGTACGAGGGAGAGGGAGTAGGACGGCGCTTCACGCCGAGACGGCGCTTCGCTCCGACCGGCCGACACGGCCCGGCTTCGAAGTCACCCGACCAAGCAGGTTTCTCCACTAGCCCTAGCGGGCGTTCTTGTGAAACAGGTCCACGAGTTCGTCGTACATGGCGTCGGCGGGAGCGCCGCCGGCGTGGATGGCGTGCGTGGCGCAGTGCCGCAGGTGGTTGCGGATCAGCTCGCGCCCGACCGCCCTCAGCGCCTCGTGGACGGCCGAAAGCTGCCCGAGCACGTCGGCGCAGTAGCGGTCTTCTTCGACCATCTTCTGGATGCCGCGGACCTGCCCCTCGATCCGCCGCAGCCGAGCGAGGTTCGCGGCTTTGATGCCGGGTTCGACGGCGACCGCCTTACGCTCCGCCTTGTTTGATCGCGGGGTCCTGACTGCTTTTCCGTTCTGCTTCGCCATAATGTCCCTCCGGCGGTATTCTATACCCGCTGGGGTATATTTATCAAATACCCCACTGGGTATGTGAGCGGGGAGGTAAAGCGACGCGTGCGGCTACACATCAACCCGCCGAAGACTGATAGGAAGACGATCAAGTGGACGGATTGACCACCGAAGAATTGGACGAACCCATGGAGCCCGGGCGGAGGATCAGCCACAGCACGATCCCTGCGATCGCCAGGACGGCGCTCAGCAACTGGCCCATTGTCAGCCAGCCGAAGGCGATGAAGCCGAGTTGCGGGTCCGGCTGGCGCGTGAATTCCACGACGAAGCGAAACGCGCCGTAGAACGCCAGGAACAGGGCGGCGGTTCGTCCGTCTCGAGGCCGAAGAAATCGGAACGCGAGCCAAAGGGCCAGCAGCAGTGCGGGGCCTTCCAGCAATGCCTCGTAGAGTTGCGAAGGATGCCGCGCGACGGTTTCGCCCGGGAAGATCACCCCCCAGGGCATCGAGGTCGGCCTGCCCACCAGTTCGGCGTTGATGAAATTGGCGACCCTTCCCAGGAACAGCCCGATGGGTGCAACGAGGGCGAGGCAGTCGGCCAGATTCCAGAACGGGGCGCGTCTCTTCCACGACCAGAACAACAGTGCGATGAGGACGCCGAGCAGGCCGCCGTGAAAACTCATGCCCCCGTGCCACAGGGCCAGCGGCTCGTACCACGGCTCCGCCGCGCCTCGGGCGCGGTGATAGAAGAGCCACCATCCGAGCCGACCTCCCAGCATGACGCCGGCCACGAGCCACCCGACCAGGTCGCCGAGCGCATCGGGCGGCATCCGGAGCAAGCCGGTGCGAGCCATCCGCTTGAGCGACAGATAACCCAGCGCGAATGCCGCCAGATAGGCCAGCCCGTACCATCGCACCTGAAGTGGCCCCAGGTGCAAGGCGACCGGGTCGAGCTGCGGAAAGGGAATGCTGGCGATTATGGCCATCGGTGATGTCGCGGGAAATGGTGCCGCCGCAAAGTAAGGCGGCACCATTTCAGCTGCGCGGTTCACTCGGGGACGGAGCGGAGAGGCCGCTGTTGTGCCGCGAGTTCGGGGTGGTAGTGGCCCTTCTCGTCGGTGTACATGATCTGCTGCCGCCAGGCCTCGTGGCCCGAGGCGGCGTTTTCCTGAGTCTTGCCCGTCAGCTTGTATGGCTCAGTCGCATTCTCGGAAGCGCACCCAACGGCCAACAAAGCCGGGACAGCCGTCGCGCCCAGAAGAGCCAGCGTGATTAGTTTCCTTGTCATGACAGACCTCCAACAATAAAGGATTCCACCGGACCGGAGCCCCGCCGACCATCGGAGGGGCCGTCCTACATCCGAGTAAACGACGCGGAGGTCGGAAAAGGTTCAATCCGGAGACCCTTTGATGCCCAATCGTGCCGACAGGTTACGATTGAACCCTTTCAGGGCGGCCGCCCGTTTACTCCTATAGGTCGGCCGACGGCGACGAGGTATGAGGTTGGATCAGCAACAACAGACACGGAGGTTCTACGATCTCGTCTGGCCCCACCGGGCGGATGTGCTCCGCGTCGCGCGATTCCTGAGTCGTGATCCCATCATGGCGGATGATTTGGCGCAGGAATGCATGCTTAAAGCGTTCCGAGGTCTTGACAAGATTGTGGCTGGGCCGGGCATTAAGGCGTGGTTGCTGCAGATCCTGCGGAATACCTGGCTGGACCGGCTTCGGGCGTCCGCGGCTCGTCCGGTGGAAACGAGTCTTGGGGATCTCTCCGACGAGCCTGCGACGGAAGTTTCGGTGGACACCGCCGGGACGGGAGTATGGGGCGATCCGCGTGCGGTGCTGGAGGCTTTCTCTGATCAACAGGTGATCGATGCTGTTCAAGGGCTGCCGGAAGAAATCCGGTGGACTTTGTTGCTGGTGGATGTGGAGGGCCTGAGCTTGCAGGAAACGGCCGGGGTGTTGGACGTGCCGGCGGGGACGATCAAGTCCCGAAGCCACCGCGGGCGGCGAATGCTTCGTGAGAAGCTTCTGCCGCTGGCCAGGGAACTGAGGTTGGTGCCGAGTGAAACGAAAGAACGGTCCTCCCGAATGGAGGAAATATGAACAGTGAAATACCGAACCGGGATGAAAGCGTCGAGTCAGTGGACCGTGCCATATCGGCACGGCTGTCGAAGCTGCGTTCGATGCCCGTCGATCTGACGAATCTGGAGAAGGCGATTAAGGCGCAGATCCTGCCGCCAACGAATCAAAGCCGGTGGCGTGCTCTGGCGCTGCGGCCATTGCGGGCGATCGCGGCGAGCGTGGTGCTCGTGTCCGCGATTGCCGCCGCGATCCTATTGAGCGCTTCCAGCGGGCCCGTGCTCGCCGAGGCGGCGCAGATGGCCCAGGTCCACCGGGAGATCGTTTCGGGGAAAATTCCTGTGACGCAGGTCAGTTCGATTAACGCGGCCAATCACATGCTGGACCAGGAGGCGCCGGGAGCCCCATCGCTGCCGCAGCTCCCCGACTCGCACGTGATGGCCTGCTGCATGAAGTCAGTCCACAACAAGAAGATGGCTTGTGTGCTGCTGAAGGATGAGGGGGTGTCGGTCACGCTCGCCGTCGCCAGCGCGGCCGACATGAAGCTCCCGACTGCGCCGGTGCAGTCCCGCAACGGCGTGGAGTACAGGGTGCAGCACATCGGCGACCTGAGCATGGTGATGACCGAGCGGAACGGCAAGTGGCTGTGCCTCATCGGACCGATGCCGGCCGACCGCCTCATGGATATGGCGGCGCAATTGCAATTCTAGCTCAGTCCGGTCGGGTCCGGAATCCACCCTGCGTCGGAGGCACACTATCACCAGTAGATGAGGCCGCCAAGCGCCCCCGGACGCCGCACCGGGAATGTAATAATCCGGTAGTGGTTCAGGTTAGAAAGTCCGCTGGGTGCCACAGGTCGGCGTACTCGCAGACCTGTGCTGTCGGGGCGAGTTGAGAAGCACAGGTCTCGGAGTACCGTGACCTGTGGCACCCGTACTTTCCAATCTGATCCACCCCTAATCCATAGAGCCGGACCACGCCGTCGTGTCGCACCCCGTCAAACTTATGGCCTTGTTTCAGGGCGAAGAAGCGACGAGGGTCCGGTTTGGATTTCATTCGTTATAGATGAGACTGGCGGCACTCCCTTTGCGTTAGGGTTGGATGAATCACAAATTCCCACACTGGAGACCCCAATGCTCGCATCGCTCGCAACCGCGTATCCCACCCTCGCCCCGATCCTCGCCGACTACATCTGGATCGGCGGCGGCACGCTGGGCCTTATCCTTCTCATCGTAATCATCGTGCTCGTATTGCGGCGATAGGCGCGCCGGGCGGAGGGCGGCGACCCGTTTTCGCGGTTCACGCCCCGCCCGCGCTGGGGGTACTTCATTTGCAACCTGTCCGCAACGAAGCGGGTTACTGCGTTTCGCGCTGCAAAAACCCGTCCAGACTCTACCGTTTAGCCGCCCCGCTTGCGGGGCGCGTTTCGCGCCAGCGAACGACAAACGCCCCGCAAGCGGGGCGGCTAAACAAATGCTCAGCCCGCACGGGTTTTGGCCGCGCGAAACGCAGTCGACAAAGGCTCCGCCCGCACCGGCTTTGGCCGCGCGAAAAGCAGTAGCCATGACAAGTACGCTCCAATCTCCCGCCCAAAACGAGGCCGCGGAAGTGTGGCCGGAGTTGCCGCTGGATGCGTGGCGGCAGACGTACGCCACGCTGCACATGTGGACGCAGATCGTCGGCAAGGTGCGGCTGGCGTTGACGCCGCTGGTGAATCACTGGTGGAACGTGCCGCTCTATGTGACTTCCCGCGGCTTGACGACGGGGGCAATGCCGTGCGGGGATCGGGACGTTGACATCGCGTTCGATTTCATCGAACACAACCTGGTCCTCACGTCGAGCGACGGCCGGCGAGCCGCGCTGCCGCTGGTTCCGCAGTCGGTCGCGGAGTTTTACGGCGCGACCATGAAGTCGTTGGCCGACATGGGCGTGAACGTTCGGATTTGGCCGATGCCGGTCGAGGTGAGCGGGCCGGTGGCGTTCCCCGAGGATCGGCAGCACGCATCGTATGACCGTGAGTACGCGAGCCGCTTGTGGCAGATCCTTGTCCAGACGGGGCAGATTTTCCAGGAGTTTCGCGCCAGGTTTATTGGCAAGTGCAGCCCGGTCCACTTTTTCTGGGGAAGTTTTGATTTGGCCGTGACCCGGTTTTCCGGGCGACGCGCCCCGCCGCGTCCGGGGGCGGATCGGGTTACGCGCGAGGCGTATTCCCACGAATGCATCAGCCACGGCTTTTGGCCCGGCGGCGCGTGGTTCGGCAAGGAGGTGCCCGGGCCGGTTTTCTATTCCTATGCCGCCCCGGAACCCGCCGGCCTGCGCGAAGAGGCGATCGGCCCGCCGCCGGCCCGCTTCGATCCGGAACTGTCGGAGTTCGTTCTGAGGTATGACGACGTTCGCACCGCCCCGTCGCCGCGGCAGGCGGTGATGCAATTCCTTCAAAGCACGTACGAGGCGGGAGCGAATCGCGCGAATTGGAACCGCGGTGAACTCGAGCGAGATGGCGGATGATGTCATATATGTGCTAAATATATGCCAAAAAACCATTCAAAACCATTCAAAATCATTCACAAGTGGCGATGGCGTTCTGGAAACGAGGGTGGGGTTGACGTCAGTCAGCGATCGTAAATGGGGTCGTTTATCGGGGGGCGACGATCTTGAGCCAGTCCGGTCCGAGCGTTGCTCCGTGTTACTCCCTCTCCCTCGTACTCGGGGGAGAGGGTTGGGGTGAGGGGCCGTACGGCGAGTTGCGCCATTGCCAATGAAAGCGCCACTCGACATTCCGCCCCTCACCCTATCCCTCTCCCCCGAGTACGAGGGAGAGGGGACCAGAGCGGGCCTTGGGCCCGACCAGCCTGCTCTTCGGGCAGTCGAAGTGGGCGACACGCCCAGCTCGGAAAACCTACGGGGCGTTTAGATCGGACGGACCACTACGCAAAGTCCGGCAAAGCCGAACCCGCAAAATTCGGATTTCGTCATTCGGGCTTCATTCGGATTTCGGGGATTCGGAATTCGGATTTCCCAACGTCACCCCGCCGTCGTGCGGCCGCCCATTTCTTCCAGGACGATTCCGGTGATGTAGGACGAATCGGCATCGGACGCGAGGAAGACATAGGCGGGGGCGATCTCCTCGGGTTGGGCGGCCCGTTTCATCGGCTGCTTCTGGCCGAACTCGGCGAGCTTTTCGGGGGTCATGCCGCGGTCGGCGGGGTTGAGCGGGGTCCACACGGGGCCGGGGGCGACGACGTTGGCGCGGATGCCTTTGTCTGCAAGCTGCTGGGCCAGACTCTTGGTGAATGCGATGATCGCGCCTTTTGTTGCGCCGTAATCGGGAAGGGCGGGAGACCCGATCAGGCCGACTTCGGAACTGGTGGCGATGATGGCGGAACCGGGTTGCAGGTGCGGCAGCGCGGCTTTGGTCAGGTGGAAGTAGGCGTCGATATTGGTGGCGAAGGTTCGCCGCCATTCTTCGTCGGAGATTTCTTCGAGGCTCTGCTTGCGGTTCTGGTAGGCGGCGTTGCTGACGAGGATGTCGAGCTTGCCGAGTTCGCGGACGCAGCGCTCGACGCAGTCGCGGCAAAATTGCGGGATGGTGAGGTCGCCGAGGATCATGATGAATCGGCGGCCTTCGCGCTCGACCGCGCGGCGGGTGTCTTCGGCGTCCGCCTGCTCGACGGGCGTGCAAACGATTGCCACGTCGGCGCCTTCCCGCGCATACAGCACCGCCACCGCACGCCCGATGCCGCTGTCTCCACCGGTGACGAGCGCGACCTTTCCCTCCAGCTTGCCCGCGGCCTTGTACCGCGGCGCCATGTACTGCGGCTTGAGCGACATCTCCTTCTCGAGCCCCGGCTTGTCGATCTTCTCCTTCGGGTACGGCGGCTTGGGCTCGGCCTTGGTCTGTGGCTCATCGGGCGATTCGTCCACGAGGTACTGCTGCTCGCCGGGGTACATGTCGGGGGTCGGCAGATCGCGGCGGCCCTGCTCGCCGACGCCGGTGATCGGCCGCTGGCCGGGGTGTGCGTCCTGGCCCTCCAGGGCGGTCTTTGCATCGGTTGTCTTAGTCGCGTCGGACGGATTGTCTCGTGTCATGGGCTCGCCTCCTCACGTGGTTTAGGTGTGTCGGGTGGAGCAACGGGCAGGCCAGCGCGGGCGGGCGCACTCTTGTGGTGCAGCCTCTCAGGCTGCATTTGCAGTCTGAGAGGCTCCGCCACAAAACATATATCGCGCATCCGGTTCGATCCGGCAGACCATTTGCGGGACGCCCCGCGAACGGTCCAATCATTCGGGCACGAATGAGCCCGCTTGCGGTTCATGGACCGGAAGGATCTTCGCCATGCGAGCGCGTGCGGGGTTGCTGACTGTTCCGCCGGTTCGGTGGGCGCCCCTGCCGGTGGAGCGGGTGGAGCGGGAGCGGGCTATGCCGTACTTCCCGCTCGCCTCGCGCAGGCCGGTGCGGGATGTGCCGTTTGTTCCGACGCCGCAGGAGGTGGTGGACGACATGCTCCGCGCGGCACGGCTGAGGGAAACGGACGTGCTCTTCGACCTGGGGTGCGGGGACGGGCGAATCGTCATCACGGCGGCGCGGAGTTTTGGCGTCCGCAGCGTCGGCATCGACATCGACCCGGAGCGGATCAAGAGCTGCGAGAAAAATGCGATCGAGGCCGGCGTCGTTGAGCGCGTGCGGTTCGAACAGCAAGACCTTTTCGCGGCTGATTTGCGCGAGGCGACGGTGGTCACGCTCTATTTGCTGCCGTGGGTAAACCTCGGGCTTCGGCCCAAGCTCCTGAAGGAACTGCGGCCGGGGTCGCGAATCATTTCGCACGCGTTTTCGATGAAGGAATGGCTGCCGGACCGGTTGCTGCGCGTGATGAACAGGAAAAAAGTCCTCTACTGCTGGACGATTCCGGCGAACGTGCAGGGCCGATGGAATTGCACGCTGAGGTTGGACGACGGCCGCTGCCGCGAGGCGGTTCTGGAGTTCGAGCAGGAGTACCAAACCGTGATCGGGACGTGTCGCGCGATGGGGCGCGACATGACGCTGGAGCGGGTGAGATTGGTCGGCCCGGAGCTATGTTTCACGCTGCCTGAGCATCGCCCGGGCACGAGCCCGGTGACGTACCAGTGTCGTGTGGAGGATGGCACACTGCGCGGAAGCGGCCGGCTGGCGGAGGGGCGCGTGATGGAGTTGGGATTGCGCGCCCGGCGATCGATCTAAGAAACGCTTCGGCCGCCTATGGCGCTGGCTTTGCACATTCTTTCCACTCAAATCCTCCGGAGGTGATCGATGAAAACCAGCTTCAGCGGCAGGGCGAATGTGCGAGATCGGACGAATGCGCTAGAGTCAATGGAATGCGGGCCTGGCAACTTCAGACCACTCGCCAGGCGCATGCGCGGAATGCGACCGGATGTGCCGGGCACGACCGGCGGCATGTCGCTGCTCGCCGTGGCCGGCATTGGGGCGGGAATAATGTATATGCTCGATCCGGTGGCAGGCGCTCGTCGCCGCTCGGTGATGCGCAGCAAGCTGTTCCATGCGATGAGAAAAGGGGATCACGCGGCATCGGTCAGCGCTCGCGACGTCGCCAACCGCTCGCGCGGGATGGCGGCCCGGCTGCGGCGCCTGTTCCACCGCGATTCACAGGTTCCGGATTCCAAATTGATCGCACGGGTTCGCTCCGCCATCGGGCGATGCGTGTCACACCCCCACGCGATCGAAGTGGACGCGTACGACGGCCGCGTGGTCCTCCGCGGACCGGTGCTCCGGCAGGAGGTGGACGACCTGGTCTCGTGCGCACGCGCCGTCGAGGGCGTGCGGGAAGTCGAGAACGAAACGAAAATGTTCGACCGCCCCGACGACATCCCCGCGCTCCAGGGTGGACAAACCCGTCCCACCCGCCAGGGCCGTTTTCTGCGGGAGAACTGGACACCCGCCACGCGCGTGCTCGCCGCGACGGCGGGCGTGGCGGCGCTGGCCGCCGGCATCTCGCGGCGCGGGCCGATTGGTGGCGCGGTCACAGCGTTCGGCGGCGGGCTGTTGCTGCGGGCGCTGACGAACCTGCCGCTCAAGCGGCTGCTGGGCATCGGCGCGGGCCCGCGGGCCGTCGATGTGCAGAAGACCATCAACATCGATGCACCGCTCGATGTCGTCTTCGATTTCCTCAGCGACTTCGAGAGTTACCCCTTGTTCATGCACGATGTGAAGCAGGTGCGCGTTCACGACGACGGCACCATGCACTTCGTGGTCGCGGGCCCGGGCGGCGCGAATGTCGGGATTGATGTGGCGATCGTCGCGTTCGTTCCCAACGAGCTGATCGCGTGGACGAGCCCGCCGGGCCAGATCGTCGCCGACGCCGGGGTTGCGCGTTTCGATGTGAACCTCGACGGCAGCACGCGCGTGGACATCAAGATGACCTACAACCCGCCCGCCGGCGCGCTGGGCCACGCCGCGGCCCGCCTGTTCGGCAAGGACGCCAAGACCTTCCTCGACGAGAACCTGCTGCGTGCCAAGACGGCCATCGAGACCGGCCGCCTCCCCCACGACGCCGCGGCGCTGCAGAAGTAGGAAAAGAACGAGGCCTGCGTCCCGTTTCGCTTCCTTGTCTATGTTGGGCCGGGATTGGGAGATTCCTTAGTGGTGGTGCAGACATTCTTGTCTGTCTCGGGTCGGGGAGTGGAGGCATTCAGTACCAGTGGTGCAGACATTCTTGTCTGTCTCGGGTTGGAGAGTGGAGGCATTCTTGCCTCCCGAGCCGACCCGACGGAATTGCGAGTCCGCTCGGGGGGCAGGAATGCCCCCACTCGCGGACTCGCGACAGACAAGAATGTCTGCCCCACCTCACAGACAGACAAGAATGTCCGCCCTAACTCATGGACAGACAGCAATGTCTGCTCCACCCTATAGGCAGACAAGAATGTCCGCCCGGCCACGGACGTGCGCCTTGCCGTGTCGTTCCTTTTCGCAGTAATTGGAAACACCTTCCGCCGCGGGTATCGTCACGCCTGACAAACGGGGCGGGGCGGCTCCGCCTTTGGACTCTCACCAGTTTTCACACCCGGGAGGTTCCCATGCGCAGGCGAACGGCGGCTCTTGCATCGGCGGCTTTGGTCTCGGCGGCGCTCGTGTACTTCCCGGCCGCTCATGCACAGGTGCGGCCCCCGGCCGCGGGGCCTGCGCCGGTGGCGCCCGCGGCGCGGCCGGTGGGCGATCAGGCGGACGTGCCGGTGAAGGAGGTCGTGCTGTTTTCCAGCGGGGTGGGGTATTTCGAGCACTTTGGAAGCATCAAAGGGG
>JAQGHP010000680.1 GCA_028288775.1 Phycisphaerales bacterium
GCTGGATGGCCGAGGAGGCGTCGGTGCCGCTGCCGCGTTCGGGGATGCCGCGGGTGTCGAGCTTCAGATCCTTGCTGGGCATCGCATCAACCTGAGCCCGCTCCATGAAGCTGATGACGCCGACGCGATCATCTGGCTTCTTTCGCTTGTCGCGGACGGATTCGCGGAGGTAGTCGTCGATCGAATCCTGGAGGGACTTGCCGGTGTAATCCTTCTTCTCGACCAGCTCGGTGGACGGACTGACGTCGCGAAGGACCCAGATTTCCAGCGCGCTGTGCTTGCGCTGCCAGCGCACGCCCGCCAGGATCAGCACGAGCAGCAGCAGCACTGCCAGGCGGATGGCGATCGCGACCCACTTGCGCACCGCCCCCAGCCCGTTGAGCGACCGCATGCCCAGCAGCACGACGATCGCGCCCAGCGACGCAAAGAGCAGCGTCGCCATCCACCAGGACATGAACTCCAGGCGGACGGGGGAGACGAAGGCGAGGATGGGAAAGGGAATCGTCATCAAAACTCAAATACCTGAAGCCTGTTATTCCCCGCGTCCACCGCGATCACGCGGTCGCGCTTGTCCACGGCCACGCTCCACGGGTACGCGAGCTGGCCCGGCTCGCGGCCGCCGGAGCCCCAGAGGCCCAGGCCGCGGCCGGTTTTTTTATCAACCATCTGGACACGGTTGTTGCCGAACTCGCAGACGATCAAGCGGCCCTCGCGGTCCTGATCGAGGCCATATGGAAAGCGGAACTGCCCGGGGCCCGAGCCCACCGCGCCCATGTTGCGCACCCACGTGCCATCGGTCTTGAATACGACGAGGCGGTGGTTGCACGCGTCCGTGAGGTAGACCGTATCGTCCTTGTCGATGAGCATGGATTGCGGGCGGGAAAAGTCGCCGTCGCCGTTGCCGAAACGCCCGAACTGGTAGAGGAATTTGGGTGGGTTGGCGGCAGGGTCGAAAACCTGAACGCGGTCGTTGTCGCCGTACTCGCTGACGAAAACGCGCCCCTTGGAATCCCAGGCGACGTCGGTCGGATAAATGAATTGCCCGGGCCCTTTGCCTTCCTCCCCCCACTGGCGGAGCAGGCGTCCGTCCGGCGAATAGACAACCACGCGATGATAGTGCGTGTCGGGGACATAGATGTTGCCATCGGGGCCGACCGAGACGCCCACGGGCTTTCCGATCTTCCAATCGGGCATGCGCCATTCGCCCAGATATTTGCCGTCATGGTCGAGATGCTGCACGCGGGCGACGCGGTCGATGATGTAGAAGGAATCATCCTTCGGCGAGTAGGTGATCGCCCGCGGATAGACGACTTCGCCCGGGCCGGTGCCCGTTTCGCACCAGATTTCCTTGGGCTGACGGGGATCGGAACATCCGGTAAGGAGGCAGGCGAGCAGCAGCGCGGCGCAGGGTACGTCGCGAGTCGCAAGCGCGCGGAGGGATCGCCGGATGCAGGGCGAGCGGTCGGCAGCGGCGATGGCGAGCATGAACCCCATCATGAACGGACGCCCTTTTGGTTGCGTGTCGTGAGACCGAGTCGGGTGCGCCATCACCATTTCCGAGGGTCAGTCAGTAAGCGCCCGAATCGATCGAGCTGACTCCGCCGGCCGCCGGGCCCCCGAGAGAGCAAGCGCATTGTACAGTCGGATGCCCGCAATGGCGAGAACAGACGTGCGGAATTGAAACGGAGCGGAATGCGCCGGAGTTCCGGTGGGGTTCGTATCCCGCCGCGTCAGCTCGGAGTTGGGCGATCGACAGGAATAACCGCGAAGCCGCGAAGAGCGCGAAGACGGACGCGAAGAAGAGAAAGAGGAAATCCAAAGCGCCAAGACCGCCAAGGAGCAAAGAACGCCAAGCAAGAAAATTCTTAGCTTGGCGTCCTTTGCTCCTTGGCGGACTTGGCGCTTTGTCTTCGTGCTTGTCCACACGAACCGTGTGAACTGCGAGTGCTACCTTCTGTTTGGACCAACTTCCTTGTTCTTCTTCGCGTCTGTCTTCGCGCCCTTCGCGGCTTCGCGGTTTTCCGCATCGCGGAATCGCGTCACCAGGGTTTCTGCTACCGGCGTCCGAATCGCTCGCGGAAGCGAACGAACCGTGGCCGGGATTCGATTCCGGCCACGGTTCGTTCGTCGTTCATCTCGCGCCGCGATTTACTTTCCTTGCGACGGCGGGCTTTTTTGCAGTGTTTCGAAGTAACCCTTGACGGCGTTCTTCGCCCCGCGCGGGATGCGGTCCTGCTCCACCTCATCCGCGGCTTCCTTGCTTTCGGATTCGATCGCCTTGGAGAATTCCACCTTCGACGTGCCGCGTTCGGACGGGGCTTTTACGAAGCTGCTGGCGAGGATCTTCCCGTCGTCAATCGTCTGAGAAGACGACAATTCCTTCTGAACCTGGAAGGGCGCTTCCTGGGCGTCGGGGCGCTGGCCGCCCGCGGCCACGGCCGCTCCGCCCTGGCCGCCCTGTCCACCCTGCTGCTGCTGGGGATCGCCGGCCTGCCACTGGCCCTGTCCATTTTTTCCTTGTCCACCGGCCTGCTGACCCTGGCCGTTTTGGCCCTGACCCCCCTGGCCTTGCCCTTGCGCTTGCTGCTGGCCTTGTTGTCCCTGCTGGCCTTGCTGGCCGCCCTGCTGTCCCGCGGCAACCGCCTGCTGATCCTTGGCCATCGCCTGCAACTGACCGATCTGCTGTTGCATGGCCTGCGCGGCCTGCTGCATTTGCTGCTGGGCATTCTGACCCTGCTGACCTTGGCCTGCCTGCTGACCCCCCGCCTGCTGTTGACCACCCTGCTGGCCCTGGCCTTGGGCACCCTGTTGGGCCGCTGCGGCCTGCTTCATCGCTTGCGCGAGGCCCTGAGCGGCCTGGGCCATTTGCTGCGCGTTGGCCTGCCCGTTCGCCTGCTGCTGGGCGGCTTGTGCGGCTTGCTTTAGGGCGTTGGCGACTTGCTGCTGTTGCGGCTGGCCTTGGCCCGCCTGTTGGTTGGCCTGCTGAATAGCCTTGTTGACCATTTGCTGCACTTGCTGCTGGGCCTGCGGGTTGCCGTTGGCGGCTTGTTGCATCTTGTCGGCGACCTGCTTCGCCTGCTGCTGGTTCATACCGGCTTTTTCAAGCGCATTTTGCATCTGCTGCTGGACCTGCGGGTCGTTCGCTTTCTTGGCGATGTCAGCGGCAAGTTTCTCCATCTGCTTGACGGTCTTGTCCTGCTCCTTCTTGTCCATCTTGTCGAGCTTGTCCGCGGCTTTCTTCAGCTCCTCTGCGGCCTTTTCAAGATTCGCGTTGGCGATGTCACGATGGGCGTCGGCGACGAGGCCCGTTTCGTCCGGCGCGGGGACGCCGATGTCCTTGAAGTCCGCCAACTCGTTCTGTGCGGTGGCGAACTTCTTGGCGTCGTCGATTTTCTGCTTGACGGCCTCGAGCTCCTTGAGCGCTTCCTGGGAGCGCTGGGCGGCGACGGGCGAGTCGGCGGTCTTGTGCTCGAGCGTCGAGATGAGCTCCTTCTTGACGATCTGAATGTCTTCGGTCTCGGCGACGGAGCGGGGCGCGGAATCGATGGCCGCGATCGCCTGCCGCACCACGCGCTCGGCGCGGGCGTATTCCGTTTTGTGCTGCTCGAACTTCGTCTGCCGGGCCTGCTCCGCGCCGAACAGGTCGAGGTTCGGCAGGTACTGCGCCACGAGCAACGCGACCGCCGCGATGATGATGGTCGCGATCCCGCTCATCGGATACTTCACGGGGAACCGCTGGTGCAGATTGACGGATTCGGCGGTCTTCTCGGCGTCGCGCACTGCCGCGGCGGCGAAGGGGTCTTTGCTGGGGCGGACGTACAGCGCGGTGCTGAACTTCTCTTTCAACCCCAGCGTGTGGTCGATCGCCACCGCCGCCTGCCGGGCGGTCGGCCGGCGCAGATAGGCGTATACCGCCGGAGCTACGATAGTGACCCCAAAGCCCACCCAGAATAAAACGCGTGGTCGCGGCAGATGCCATTGGACGAGCCGATCGACCAGCACCGCCAGCAGCACCACCGACCCGAACACGATGCCCGCGATCGCCCATGCGCGCAGCAGCGTGTCCAAAGCCATCTTGTTTCGCACCGCTCCGACGTGTTGATCCAACCGGCTCATTGCGGCCTCCCTTATGACAAGCAATTCCAAACGCCCACTATTCTACGTGGAGTCCCTGACGCCACAATCGAATTCTCACATTTTGTTGCAACGGGCGAGTGGCCGTGCCCACCATTCTGACGCGCGAGCCGTCCGAAAGTTGCGGCCTTCAAAACGGACGAGGACGCGCCAGGCGGCGCGTCCTCGTGAATTATGGCGTTCGAAGGCCAGTCTTATTGGAAGGCAGTCTTGTCGTCCGGTCGCACGACACGCAGGCCCTCCATCGTCCCGTCGGGGCAGATGGGTTGCATGATCTTTTGGTATTCCTGGATCGACTGCGGGTTGGCCGGATCAAACTTCACCCATACGGTTTCCTTGGGCCGCCTGATTTTCAGACCGTTGCCCATGCCCATGCGCGCTGAGGTGGCGACGGCGGCCTTGACCCCGCTCTTCACGGACTCTTCAATCTTCTGTTTATCGGCTTCGTCGAACCCCTCCAGATGACCGACGAACGGCTTGGTGCCCTCGCCGCAACGGAACAGTTGCACGCGGTATGCGGGCTTGCCGTCGTGATCGAACGGCGGGATTTTATCGGCGCTGTCGAGGAACCATGTCTGCCCGTCATCGTCGGAGAAGAACGCCTTGGTCGGCACCTGCGCGGATGGGCCGCTCTTTCCAAACGCCTGCCAGAGGATGACCACGATTGCGAGTATGATGATCCCGGCAGTGACAGCGGTCGTGATGGCGGGATTTTCGTTCAGCGTTTGTCGGATGCCCACGTCTAACTCCTCTTGATGTGTCCAAAGGCGGCCCCCGCCCGGCTACCACGATTCGGCCGCCGTACCCGCCATGCTTGCCAGCCCGCATCCTATTCGGCGGCAGGCACGCTGACAAGTTGTGGTGCATGACACCGCAACTAGCGCAGGGCTCGGCCGCCGACATATTGAAGTTCTCATGCACATTTCGCAGTTTTTTCGCGCTGCCTTAGCCGGCCCAAGTGGGCTATAAGGATGGAATAACCGCTGGCGACTGTTTGCCGCCGGCACTCGAAAGGAGTTGACCATGTCACGCATGAGCGATACAGGAAATGCCGGCAGCGCTGCCGGCAATGTTGGCGAGAAGGCCCAGCAGGTGGGCGAAAACCTCCGCGATCTGGGAGGCCAGGTTCGCGACGCGGCCCGCCAAAAGTACGAGCAGATGAGCGATCAGGCCAACGAGTACTACGAGCAGGGCAAGCAAAAAGCCCAGGAGTGGGAACAGGGCCTCGAGTCCTACGTGCAGGAGAAGCCGATCCAGGCTCTGCTGATCGCGGCGGGCGTAGGGATGCTGCTGGGAGTCCTCTGGAAGCGCAGCTAGTAGGCACGCAGAACTCGCGGCGAGCGGGCATCGCCCCGCCGCCGCGACGACCGGGG
>JAQGHP010000704.1 GCA_028288775.1 Phycisphaerales bacterium
GACGGCGGCGACGATGCCGCCCGACCGCATCGTGGAAATGTGCGACGAGCTGATCGCCGCCCACGGCTGCGTCCGCGACGGCGGCTTCCTCCCCGATCTCGATGCGAAGAAAACCCTCGTCCCCACGAGCGGCAAGACTTTCGGGAAAGTGAACCCGTCCGGCCTCCGCGCCAGTTGGGACGCGGCGAAAAGCCGATAACCCCCAGACCCCCGCCAAATTGAGATCTCCAGACACTTCGAGCGAACGCCCGATATCCTGCGCCCGTGCTCGACCGGTCGGCATAAATTGCCAGGGTTCACGGGGATTGCACCCATATCCTGTCGCGTTGAAGATTTTCCGCGAAAGTTGCGAGCCGATCCTGTTACGATGCGGCAATGCAGGTGCTATTCCTCTTCCCGCTCGCCTTCCTCGCAGGCATGGACGGATTCGCGATTTTCGCGCCCTACCTCGTCCTCATCGTGCTGCTGGGCCACCTGCTCCAGAAACGCCGGCGCGCCGCCGCGGCCCGCGCAGCATCGGTTGGCGGGCAACGCTTCTTATCTTCTGCCGTTATTTATCCCGTATCGGCGCCCCGTGAGGTGTGAAGTCGGAATGCTCTGCGGTCTGACGGGGGCTACTTCACGTCCAGCCGTCGTTTGAGTTCTTCAAGTGAGACCGCTGGCTCCCCCGTGTCCTGCGCCTTCGCCTCATCAATCAGGCGGTTATCCTCAAGCTCCTCAAGAAGCTCCTGGACGGCGACGTACTCTTCGTACGGAAGGATGACGAACTGTTCCTTTCCATCACGACGGAGTATTTCGGGGTGAAGTTTGATCATGGGTCTACCGACTACCGATCATACACCTCGCGGCGGTGACGCACACGCCAAATAACGACGCGAGATTGATCGATTTCGAAGAGCACACGCCAGTCGCCAACGCGCAACCGATACCGCGGGACGAATTGCTTCAGACGCTTGACGTCCCCGGCAAGGTCCACCCGCATCGCTTCAATCTTTTCGATAATGCGCCCCGCGACATCCCGGGACAAGCCCGCAATGTCGCGTAACGCGCTGGGCCGGAATTCCACTTCGTAGCGCATCGCCGAACCGCCTGACTATGCGATTCATCAAACGCCCAATTGCCACGATGAAGCCTTACTTCGCCATCTCCTTGGCCTTCTCGCGCACTTCGTCGATGTCGCCCACGTAGAGGAACGCCTGCTCGGGCAGGTTGTCGGCCTTGCCTTCGACAATTTCGCTGAAGCTGCGGAGCGTGTCCGCAATTTTCACGTACTTGCCTTCCTTGCCCGTGAACTGCTGGGCGACGTAGAAGGGCTGGCTGAAGAAACGCTCGATCTTGCGGGCTCGGCTGACGATCAGCTTGTCCTCTTCGCTCAACTCGTCCACGCCCAGGATCGCGATGATGTCCTGCAGATCGCGGTAACGCTGGAGCATGCTCTGCACCTTGCGGGCGATGCGGAAGTGCTCCTCGCCCACGATCTCCGCCGACAGCGCCCGGCTAGCCGAGGCCAGCGGATCGACGGCCGGGTAAATGCCCTTGCTGGCGATGCTGCGCTCGAGATAGATGAACGCGTCCAAGTGCGCGAACGCGTTGGCCGGGGCGGGGTCGGTGGGGTCGTCCGCGGGGACGTACACGGCCTGCACGGAGGTGATGGCCCCGTTCTTGGTGCTCGTGATGCGTTCCTGCAACTCACCCATTTCCGTGGCGAGGGTGGGCTGATAACCCACGGCGCTGGGCATGCGGCCCAGCAGCGCCGACACTTCCGAGCCAGCCTGCGTGAAGCGGAAAATGTTGTCGATGAATAGCAGCGTGTCCGCGCCGGTTTCGTCGCGGAAATACTCGGCCATGGTCAAGGCCGAGAGGGCGACGCGAAGACGGGCCCCGGGCGGCTCGTTCATCTGGCCGAAGACCATGACGGTCTGGTCGATGACGTGTTTACCAGTCTTGCCGATCTCGGCTTCCTGCATTTCCAGCCAGAGGTCGGTGCCTTCGCGGGTGCGCTCGCCCACGCCGGCGAACACGGAGTAGCCGCCGTGCTGCTGGGCGATACGGGCGATGAGTTCCTGGATGACCACCGTCTTGCCGAGACCGGCCCCGCCGAACAGTCCGGCCTTGCCGCCGCGGAGGAACGGGGTGAGCAGGTCGATTACCTTGATGCCGGTCTCGAAGACTTCGGCCTTGGGGGTCAGGTCAACGAATTCCGGCGGCTCGCGGTGAATGGGCCTGCGCTCGGTTGCCGCAACGGGGCCGCGGTTGTCGATCGGGTTGCCCAGCAGATTGAAGACACGGCCCAGGGTTTCCTTGCCAACAGGCACGGTCAGCGGCGAGCCCGTGTCCGAGACTTCACTACCCCGGCGGAGGCCGTCGGTCGAGCCGAGCGCCACCGCCCGCACGCGCCCGCCGCCCAGGTGCTGCTGCACTTCGCCGACGAGGTGGACGGTGGTGCCGTCGTTCTGGATGTCCACGTTGACCGCGTTGTAAATCTTGGGGAGATGTTCTTCGGGGAACTCGGCATCGAAGGTCGATCCGATGACCTGGGTAATCTTTCCGGTAGCCGGCATGAAGTCTTCCTTTATTCCTTGCCCGTCAATTCGATTCGATCCACGGCAGGGCCCGGCCTGCCGCGAACGCAAGAGCGAAAGATTGTATGAATCCTTCACAAAGTCGGCAAGGGGCGGCCCGCGCGCGGGAAGCCCGAAATCCGAATCCCCGAAATCCGAAAGGGAACTCCGTCCACCGCACCGAACGCGCGAAGTGCCGCCCGCCTCAAGACCGGCCCCCCACCCCTCCACGTCGGGGCAAACTGCGAGTGCAACGAGCGACGCCGCCCCGGATCCTCAGAGCGCAAACCGATCCGGGGCGGCGCGGCGTCAGCGCACCGCGGTCAATCAGCGCGTCACAGCGCCGCTTGGCCCCGGCGTGAAGGGGTCGCAACGCAAATGCGCTGGTATGATGCCAGAGGATGACTCCAACCGACCCACAACCTGATATCCGCAAGCGGAAGGCCGACCACCTCACGCTGGTCGCTTCGGGCCAGGTGGATTTCCGGGAGAAGGGGACTCTGCTGGATGACGTCACGCTCGTGCATCACGCGCTGCCGGAAATGCATTTTGATGAGGTGGACCTTTCGGTCGAACTCTTCGGCAAGCCGCTCGCCGCCCCGGTATTCGTCGCGGGAATGACGGGCGGCACCCCCGAAGCCGCGGCCATCAACCGTGACCTCGCCCGTGCCGCGGAGGCGCTGGGCCTGGGATTCGGATTGGGATCGCAGCGCGCCATGGCGCTGCATGCCGACCTCTCCTGGACATATCAGGTGCGCGACGTCGCCCCGACCACGCTCGTGCTCGCCAACCTCGGAATGGTGCAAGCCCGGCAGATGGAATCGACGCAAGTGCGGAACTTGATCGACGCAGTCGGCGCGGATGCGCTGTGCGTCCATCTGAACCCCGCGATGGAATTGGTCCAGCCCGGCGGCGACCGCGATTTTCGAGGCGGATGTGAAACCCTCCGTAGACTCGCCCGCGAATTGGGCAAGCCCGTCATCGCGAAGGAAACGGGGGCCGGCATCAGCCGGGCTGCGGGGAGGATGATTCACGAAGCGGGCGTCGCGGGCATCGATGTGTCGGGCGCGGGCGGCACAAGCTGGGTAGGCGTCGAAACCCGTCGGGCCGCTGCCGCGGAGGGTGAGGATCGTACCCGCAATCTCGGCGAAGAATTCTGGGATTGGGGCATTCCCACCGCAGCGTCGATCGCACTCAACGCAGACCTGAACCTCCCGCTCATCGCCACCGGCGGCCTGCGCAGTGGCACCGACGTCGCCCGCGCCCTGGCCCTGGGCGCCGTGGCAGGCGGCCTGGCCGCACCCGTGCTCCGCGCGCAGCGCGTAGGGGGCTACGACGGCGCACGCAAATTTCTCGAAGGCGTGGTGGCAAGCCTGAAGGCCGCGGTATTCCTTTGCGGCTGCAAGACGCCCAGCGACCTGCGAAAGGCTCCCAGGATCATCGGCCCGCGCCTCGCCGCGTGGATCGAGCAGGGGCGGTAGTGGTTGAGGTGAACGGATCGCGAGCGATGCTTTGGTACTGCATTTCGCGGAGGAAAGGCCCGGTCGAGCTGGCCATTAGTTTAGAAGCGGTTTCAGAACCTTCATCGTGACACGGGCGTCCCGCCCGTGCCGGCGATGTGATGATTTCAATGCGGTTGTTTTCCGGACATTCCGGCTCCGCACGCACCAAGCATGGGCGGGACGCCCATGTCACGTTAGCGGTTCTGAAACCGCCTCTAATGCAAAGGGCCCCCCGCGCACGCACGCAGTAAGGCCCTTTGACGCACTCAGGATGTCCTTGGGTATATCCAAATCGCGATCGGCTCCATGGCCGACCAAGTACCGGCGCAGGCTCGTCCTTTGGAAACCTACCGTGCCGACAGTGCCTTGGCCTTTCGCACCAGGCTCACGAGTTCCTGGCGGTATCCTGTTTCGTCGGGTCCCGCGGATTCCTGGGCTCGCTCCAGCGCCGCCGCGTAGCTCGCGTTGCCTTTGTAATCGCTGTCCCGAAGAAGCAGTCCGAACTCCGCAACCGCCGCCGCGAAGCGGAAGTCAGCCGAGTTCCGCGGGAGCGTGAGGCCGTGGTCTTCCCCGGCAACTTCCAGAGTATGAATGGCCTCGCCCGAGGGGTCGCGATAGTGGACCGCCACCGTCATCAAATCAGTGGCGCGTTGCCCGGCAGACTTGCGGACCGGAATCACTTCGTACAGCGCGGTCAGGCTTTGGCCCGCGCCCAGCTCACCGCCTGGCAGGGAATCGCTCTCGCTGTCAGAAGTCGGAATCGCCCGCCGTTCGTAGCCGATGAGGCGGTACGCCTCGACCGCGGCAGCGTTAAACCGCACCTGCACCTTCACGTCCTTCGCCGCGGGAACGAGCGTGCCGTTGAGTTGATCGACCAGAACTTTCCGGGCTTCGGCCAGCGTGTCCACGTACGCGTAATTTCCGCCGCCGGCTACGGCAAGCTGGTGCATCATGGAGTCGTTGAGGTTCTCCATCCCTACGCCCACGACCGTAAGCGAGATGCCCTCGCGCGCCTTCGCACCCACGACGTCGGCGAGGCGCGCCGAGCCGGTCGCGCCGACAGACCAGTCGCCATCCGTGGCGAGGACGATGCGATTGACACCGCCCGCGATAAAGTTAGATGCCGCCGCGGCGTAGGCGGTTTCGATTCCCTGTCCTGCGCCGGGCTTGCCGCCAGAGTCCAGCCGATCGATGGCCGCGAACAGCGCCAGCTTGTCTTCCGCGGCCGTCGAAGGCAGCACGACCCCCGCCTCCCGCGAATAGGCGATCAGCGCCATCCGATCATTCGGGCCCATCCTCCCGGCCAGCAGTTTCATCGCCTTCTTCAACAGCGGGAGCTTGTTCTCGGCACGCATCGCCGGGGAAATGTCCACGACGAACACCAGGTTCACCGGCGGCCGGTGCTCGGGCGTCAACCCTCGCGCCTGCAGGCACACGCGCGCCAGCCGACGGGTCACGTTCCAGGGGCACGGCCCGATTTCCACCGCGGCGCCGAGCGCTCCATCCCCCGACGGCAGGGGCGTGCGGACGGGGAAATAATTGAGCATCTCCTCCACATGCACCGCCCGACTCGGCGGAAGCTGGTTGTGCCCGAGGAACCGGCGAATGTTCGAATATGAAGCCGTATCCACTCCGCCGGAGAATCCGGAGACGGTTTCCACGGAGGTATCGACGAACGCGTTCTCGATCCAATGGAACGAGCCCACCGAGTCCGCCGGGCGCGTCTCACTGGAGCTTGAATGCGCGACTACCGCGGGGTCCTTCACCCGGCCCGGCTTGTAAGGCACGAACGACATGTACGCTTCAGGTCGCAGGCGCGACGGGCCGACGGGAATGAGCGTGATGGCCGTGCCCGGCTCGATCTTGGGCGCGTCCGCCGGATTCGGAACGGCGGCATTATTGTGCGCCACGGCTGGCGGCGGGGCGGGCCTGAGATTGTCCGCCGCGTGCGCGCCAACCAACGGCGTCTCCTCCGGCACCGGGTCATCCATCGCCAGGCGATTGTCGGGCGGCGGGAAGACGCCGTCCGTTACTCCACCATTTTCCACAGACGACGGGTCGCCGGGGGCAAGATGATCGCCCGGCAATTTCGGACCGCCCGTGCCCCGCACGATATCGAATTTATGCCCGCCCGGATCATTGTCCCGCGCACGCCCCGCGACAACTTTCTCAAACCGGTGATACACAAACGGCAACAGCAACGAGATCGCGCCAAACACGATCAGCACCGAAGCGGCGATGCTCATCGCCCAGATCACCCGCTCCCGCCGAGCCCCCGGCCGGCTGCGCGCGTGCCCGATACGAAGGGCTGAAACAAGCTTTTGTTCAATCGCGGCGTGTTGCAGTTCATCAAGGCCCCCGAAAGATTCGCGGGCCAATTCATCGGAGAGAAGGTTCGCCGTAGCCCGCACCTGGGCAACATAGCGCCGGGCCGGCTCGTTGCCCGCAAGATACGCCGCCACCGCGGCGCGCTCCGTTCCGTCGAGCTCGCCCAGGGCGTATGCGGTCAGCTTGATGTCGTCGATGCTCGGGGCCATGGAAGTAAGTGCAGAGTGAAGAGTGCAGAATTCAATTTGCAAACGCCAACGTATCTCCCTTTCCTGAGCGACGTCTCCCTCTCCCTCGTACGCGGGGGAGAGGGCAGGGGTGCGGGGCCGAGCGTGAAGTTGCGTCACATGCACT
>JAQGHP010000706.1 GCA_028288775.1 Phycisphaerales bacterium
TCCACTCGGGCGAGCCTTCGCGCGCGGCGAACGCCGCGAGCGCCCGCGCCGCCTGCGGCGTGCCGATGCGGTACGCCGCGTTCACCGCACGTAGCAGCACCGGCTCAGCCAAGCCCTTCCGCTCCAAGAGCGCCGCGAGCTGCGGCAGGGCCGGCTCGATCGGCATGTCATTGATCGCGTGTGCCGCCTCCGAAACCAACTTCGGATCGGAGTCGGAAAGAAACATCGCGATTTCCGGCCGCCCGAGCTTGCGCAGCGTGAGCAGCACGCCCATGCGCACGGCGGATGAAGGGTCTTTCGCCGCCGCCATCATCGCATCCACGTCGCCGCTACCAGTCAGTCCCATCACCCCGGCATGACGGAGGTGCCCGTCCTTGTCGTCATTGTCGCGGAGCATCGCCAGCAGCGGCGCAACCGCTTCCCTCCGCCCGAGCCTTCCCAGCGCCTCGGCGGCAAAGAACCGCGGGCGCGCTTCGGGATCGGCCAGCAACTTCACAAGCCTGGCGGTCGCCGACTGGAGGCGGGCTTCCCCCAGCACCTTCGCCGCCTGCGCCCGCACCTCGGCGTCGCCATCGGACAGAAGGGGCGTTACCGCGTCCAACGCAGCAGGCGTCTTTTCACCGATCTCGCCAAGGCCCCAAATGGCATGCAGTCGGGCGAGGCGGCTATCGGATTTTGCTGCGATCGGTGCGAAGAGCGGGATGGCCACGTCACCGTGTGCGGCAAGGGCGAACTGCGCATTCTGACGCACGCGATGATCGCGATGGCTCAGCAGCCTGGCGAGCTCTTCGTTCGGGCGCTTCTCGAAACCGTCCGCCAGGAGCTTGCGGGTCTCTTCGACAATCGGATCCTTCTGCGCCACGGCGTCGAAGATGCGATAGATGCGGCCCTTGCCCGGCTTGTTCCAACCGTCCACCCAGTCGCAGGCGTACATGCCGCCGCGTGGGCTGAAGTCGATATCGGTGGCGAGCATGCCTTTGATAAATTCGCCATGGTCGGCCAGTTCGTAGGTCGCGCCTTTGGGCTTCATGGTGAAGGAGTGGACGACGCTGTTTCCGTGCCCGCCGCGGAAATCGACCATGAACAGGTGGTTGTCGTACTTTTCGCTGAGGCCGGTGCCAGGGTAATAGGCCACGCCGCTGGGGCCGGAGCCCAGGTGCGCGACCGGGGGAAGGATGTACGCGCCCGAGAGCTTGGGCGCGACCTGGTAGAGCTCCTCCCACATCCACGGCCCGCCGCCACGGGGGAGGTGGGCGGCCTGATAGCCGATGCGCCAGCCGCTGTCGCCCCCTTGCACGACGTAGACCCAGCGGGCGGGGTCGCCGTAGTCGGGGTTGTTGTCGCCGGTGAAGAGGTTTCCGTAGTCGTCGAAGACGAGCTGCTGCGGGTTGCGCAGGCCGGTGGCGAAGATTTCCAGGTGCGAGCCATCGACGTTGCAGCGGAAAACGCCGCCGGTGTCGGGGAGATAGGCGGCGCTTCCGTCGGCGGCCTTCGCGTTTGCGCCGCGGTCACCCACGGAGAAATAGATTTTGTGGTCCGGCCCGACACAGACGCCGTGGAGATCATGGCCGAGGAAGCTGATGTGTACGCCGTAACCCGTCGAGAGCTCTTTGCGGACATCCGCCTGGCCGTCGCCGGTGGTGTCCTGGAGGAGATAGAGCGCGGGAATGTCGGCGTAATACAGCTTCCCATCGAGCGGCAGCAGGCCCGCGCCAATGCCCGCCTCGATCGAGTTAAACCCCGCCGCGAAGATCGTCGCCTTGTTAGCTACTCCCGAGCCCGTGGTGTCTTCGATGAGCCGGATGCGGTCATCGTCCTTGGTCATGTTGCGGACGTTCGGGCCCATCTTGCGCTTGAGCAGCGCAACGCGGTCCGCCACGGTGCGGCAGGCCAGATCGTCCGTCAGCCAATCCATATGCCCGCGAATGTCGAGGACATCCGACGTGTGCCGGAACGTCTCGACGACGTACACGCGATCCTTGTCATCCACGCGCATGCAGACGGGATTAGCCAGCATCGGCTCCGCCGCCCACAGTTCGATGCTCAGCCCATCCGCAACCTTGATGTGCCCGATGGACTGCTGGCCTTCATCCGAGGCGGTGTGGATTTCCTTACTGTAATCGTCATGCGTCAACTCATGACCGGCCCATGCGGTGGAGAGGGAGGCGAGAAACCACGCTGGCAAGGAAACGTGCCGCACGGCGGCAAGGAGGATCGATTTAGACATTGTGTATCGGAAGGTAGACGACGAATAAATCTGACGCAACGAGCGCCAAGACGACGGCATTCTCAATAGTGCAGGAGGCGCGACGCGTTGACGGTTCCGGCGGTCTGTCTTCAGTTCCCACCACCGGTACACCCGGGGGAGGGAGAACGGACCCCGCCGAAACTGTCACATACCCTGGCTTGGAATTGCCGGCTTAACGCCTTCTGGTCTTCGCGAACATCCACGGTAGCAGCTCGGGCTCGTGAAACGCCGGCGTCCAGCTTCCGTGACCCTCGGCGGGGTATTCCGTGTACTTGGGGTCTCCGCTCGCGAGTTTCATCGCGTTGATCATGTTGCGGCTTCGGAAGGTTTTCACCACCGTGTCCTGCCCACCGTGAAATGCCCAGAGCGGGAGCCTGGCGATTTTCGCGGCCTGCTTCTCGTCCCCCCCGCCGCAAATCGGCATGGCTGCGGCAAAGAGGTCGGGGTGCCGGGTGATGACGTCCCACACCGCAAAGCCCCCCATCGAAAGCCCGGCGACATACAGCCGATCGGCGTCGATCGCGAATTCCTTCTGAACGGCCGTGAGGATTCCCAGGCTCAGCTTCAACTGATCGCTGGGCTGCTCCGGCTGAATTTCCGAGTCCGCGCTCCAAGGCACATTGACCCACTGCCTGCCCTTCGGGCACTGCGGCGCGACCACAAAGCACGGGAATTTCTCGCGATTTTCGGGCTTCTGAAACACTTCGATGCCGTTTTTCCACTGGCTCTTGTTGTCGTCCCCGCACTCACCGACGCCGTGGTAGAAGAGGACCAGCGGATACTTCTTCGCAGGGTTGTAATCTTTGGGCGCGAGGAGTAGGTACGGCATGGCGTTGCCGTCGGCATCTTTGAACACGCGTGGGTCGGGAGTGGGCATGTCGTCTTTCTTCTCCTCTGCGCGTGCCGAAGACGCGGCACACACCAAAGCCGCGAGAACCAGCAGCGTCGCCGGGAACATGCCCGGTCGAGTTACGTTCGGACGAAGCATGCGATTCAACATAAATAGACCTCCAACGGGAATCCCTTACTGACACGCACCACACGTACAGGATTTCCCACGTTGGTGCATTGCCGTATCCGAATTCTGTAGGGTGGGCGTACTCGCCCACCGCGTTGCCCGTGCCGACAAACTCGCGATGGGCGAGTACGCCCACCCTACAATACGTTGCCGCGTGGGCGACACACCAACCCGAAAAATGCTCTATCAACGCGAATGGCGACCCGCGTCTACCGCTGATGCCTTGTTCGCATCCGCCTTGCGCTTCTTCGCGGCTTGCCATGCTGCTTGAATCCGCAACCGCGCTTCGGGCGACAGGAACGCCGCGACGCGGGCATCGCGCGAAACATCATACAACGCCCGCGCCATGTCTTCCGCGTCCGCGGGATCGCACCGAGGTGCTGCGATGGGAAGTTGGGCGATCCGCGGCCCCTTTCCGCCGCCCTCAGAGAGCAACACCGTTCCGTCCTTGAGGGCGAACGTGCGGCCCATTACGTCGATCACTTCGCCGCGGCCCGAGCAGCGGGAGTGGAACAGAAGATCGCCTTCGGGCAGAACAAACAGGTGCGTGCCCGGCGCGTGGCGGTGTGCCGCGGCAAGCAGGCCGTCCTGCCGCACTAGCAAAACGTACCACAGGCCCTTGGCGTCGTAATCATACAGGCAAGCTTCGGAGTCGGTGAGCGCGCCGCCGCAGGGATCACGGTTGGGCGGGATGTCGTACTGGGCGCAGCCGGTGAGGGAGGTGATGAGAAGGAGGACGGCCGACAGGCCAGGATAATTCCGTAATATCACAGCCGATTCCCGCGGACAAACGCCGCGTGCTCCGGCGTGGCGAGGCCCATGTTCAGAACGTCGGTCACGCGCCCGACGTCACCCCGAAACAGCGCCGGCGCGTCGAGCCATAGTCCCGGAAGCGATGGCGATTGAAAGATGCCATCGGGACCGGAAGACAATTCCGTGTACGAACCCGCCTGCTCGCCATTCGGGTGGACGCACCAGACCACACGGGATTCACGAACTATAAGGATAAGATACTCGCACACGCCGTAACGCTCGTAGTCATCACGTTTCTGGAAAAGGTCGCAGGCTCGGTCGCTCGATGCGACCTCGGCAATTAATTCCGGAGGGCCGACGAGATAACCGTCGCGACTAATCCGGGTCCTCCCGCCTTCCAAAACCAAACACGCGTCAGGTTGCGGCTCACTGTCGCTACCGAGGATGGTGGTGACGGTATCGAGCACTCGTGCGTGCGGAGTTCTTGCGCGATAAAGACCGAGCCACATCATCAGAAGGCCGTGTACGTGACCATGATCCGCTTTGTGTGGGGATGTCACATAGACAGTTCCCCCGATGAGTTCAGCCCGAAACTTCTCGGGCATTTCTTCGTACCGAGCGTGGAACGTCGGCTGATCAATTCGATCGCCGTTCTCCAAAGTCGGGAGGGTGCGTGCAGGTCGAATGGTGTCGGTCGCAAGCGAGACTCTCATACGGGTACTCTCAGCGATCCAAGGATATGGCGGTGTTGCTACGCACCCATATACCTTCCTGCACGGCTATTCCTCTTCCGCCTTCGGCTTGTACTGGGCGGCGATGTGCTGTTGCACGTTGGCGGGCACGGCTTCGTAATGGCTGAGTTCCATGACGAAGCTCCCCTGCCCGCCGGTCACGCTCTTGAGTTGCGATTGGTACTGCATCACCTCGCTCAGCGGGGCTTGGGCGCGGACTTGGGCCATGCCGCCGGGCAACATGTCGGTGCCTTGGATGCGGCCGCGTTTTCCGGAGAGGTCGCCGGTGATGGAGCCGACGTTGCCTTCAGGCACGGTCACTTCCATGTTGACGATCGGCTCGAGCAGCACCGGCCGTGCCTTGAGCACCGCGTCCTTGAACGCGAATTTGCCCGCGGCACGAAATGCCACTTCCTTGCTATCGACCGGATGATGCTTGCCGTCCGTGATGGCCACGCGGATGTCCTGCATCGGGTACCCCGCGATGACACCCTGGTCCATCAGGTCGTGAATGCCCTTCTCCACCGCGGGGATGAACTGCCCAGGGATCGTTCCGCCGAAGACTTCGTTGATGATCTCATACCCGACTCCGCCCACAGCCTTGCGGCTGGGGGACGACTCTTCCAGCGGCTCAACGCGGAGGAACACTTCCCCGAATTGCCCCGCGCCGCCGGTCTGTTTCTTGTGGCGATGATGTCCCTCCGCGACCGCGGCGATGGTCTCGTGATAGGCGATCTTCGGGGGCTTGGTGTCCACGTGCAGCCCGCGGTTGGCGAGTTTTTCCAGCACCAGCCGCAGGTGCAATTCGCCCAGCCCGTTGATGACGACTTCATGGGTTTGCCGGTCGGTGTGCCACTTGAAGGTCGGGTCTTCCTCCATGAGCTTGGCCAGTGCGCCGGAGAGTTTTTGCTCGTCGCCGCGGGCTTTGGGGGTGACGGCCAGGCCGTACATAGGCGTGGGGAACGCCAGAGGCTTGAGGTGGACGCTGTCGAGGGCGTGGTCGTCGTGAAGGACGTCGCCCGCGTGGATTTCGTCGATCTTCGCCACCGCACCGATGTCACCCGCGATGATGGCGTCCGCCTCGCGGTGTTCCTTGCCCTGCAAATGAAAGACGTGCCCGAGCTTGATGGATTTTTTCGAGTGCCCGATGAATACCTGCGTGTTGCCCGCGGCCCGGCCCTGATGCACGCGGAAGATCGCCAGTTTGCCGACGAACGGGTCGGTCGTGACTTTGAACACGTGGGCGAGCAGCAGGCCGCTGGGGTTGTTGGCGTATTGGAAGGGCCGCTCGCTCTCGCCTTCGCCGCTGACGAACGATCGCGGGTTGCCTTCCAGCGGGCTGGGGAAATGGCGGGCCATCGCGTCGAGGAGCTCGGCGATCCCCACGCCGTTCTTCGCGTCCGTGAAGAGAATGGGCACGACGTGCGCCTCGTCCATCGCCTTTTCAAAGGGCTCGTGCAGCGCATCGTAGTCGGGCTCCTCGCCGCCCAGATACTTCTCCATGAGGTTTTCGTCCATCTCGACGATCTGGTCGAGGATCGCGGCGTGGCAGCGGCGCACGGTGTCGAAATCGGACTCGCCGTCGGTGCCCAAAAGGCAGTCGACGACTGCCTTGCCGCCGCTGGAGGGGAGGTTGATCGGCAGGCATTCGGGGCCGAAGGTCTCGCGGAGTTGTTCGACGAGTGCTTCGACGTCAACGTCCGGCATATCGATTTTATTGACGATAATCGCGCGGGGGAGATTGCGCTCCTTCGCCGCGTCCATGATGCGGCGGGTGACGACTTCCACACCGTTCTGCGCATTAACTACCACGGCCACCGTCTCCACCGCCGGCATGCACGCCAGCGCCTGCCCGATGAGATCGGGCGATCCGGGCGCGTCGATCAGGTTGATGCGCTTGCCGGCGTGGTCGGCGTGCAGGACCGCTGGGTAGATCGAATGCTTATGTTCCTTCTCTTCCTTTTCGAAGTCGCTGAAGCTGGAGCCGTCCGCCACGGATCCTTTTCGGTTGACCGTGCCGCTGGCCAGGAGCAGCGCGTCTACCAGCGTGGTTTTTCCCGATCCCCCGTGGCCGGCGATGAGAATGTTGCGAATGTCCGCGGTGGTGTAGTTGGGCATGAGTGGGTTCCTCGGAAATGCCCCGCGAAACAAGGCGACGACGCCACGTCCGCGGCGGTGGTCGGTCCATGCACGGTTAAAGTATAGATGCCGGGCATGCCCGGGCAAGGCCGAATCGGCCCGGTGCCCTCTTCATTGTCGTCCCTCTACAAACTTGCCCGGTCAAGTGTAAGATCGCGGGCGGTTGTGACGACTCCCCTGAATGCCGCCGCGGCGAGTGCCGCGGGGCACGCAACGGGAGAATCCGCGGGCGGTAATCATTCTGCCGACTTCCACCCCCATGCATCGTACGGACCTCATCCTCCCCTTCCTGCGCTCTCGGCCGCTTCGTCTCGTGATACTGGCATTCCAGGCAATCTGGCTGAACGCCATCGTGCCAGGCCACACCCGCGGCGGCGTGCAGGTTGCCGGATCAGAATGCCAGGCTTGCGGTATCGCGCCGGCTCCCCTTGCGGCACGCCCCTGCTGCCATCCCGACACGAAAAGTTCGCACGATTCCCCCCGAGCCCCCATCCCGGGCGATCCCGCGTCGCATTGTGCAATTTGCTACTTCGCCGCCATGCTTTCGCCGGCGGTTGCCGTGGACATCACTCACCCGCCGCTCGTCGCGGTCGCATTGGTTGAGGCACTGCCCGCCCTCGCCGCGCCGCGGGCTCAAGTATTCCCCACCTACCTAGGCCGCGCCCCGCCCGCCTGCTGATGGGCGTCCTGTGACCGCGCGCCCCCTGAATTTCCTTAAATGTCACCCGGCTCCGCCGCGCCCACACTTCGGAAGACGGCGCTGGAGCTGATGCCGCGGGTCACGTCTTTCCTATTTATTGCTTTTAATCTGGGCCCTCTCCTGAATTGTCAGAACGAGGATTGACGGGCCGTCTGGAGAAACACCTCATGCGCTTTTGCCCCCTTCGCGCGGCGGCCTTCGCGGCCCTCGCCTTCTCTTCCGCCGTCCCGACCGTCCATGGGCACGGCATTGTCGGGAACAGGTTTTTTCCGCCCACCGTTTCGACCGACGACCCCTTCGCGGCAGACGAACTTGCGTTTCCGACGCTCTCTTACGTTAAGAACGCCGCGGGCGACGGAAGCCCGGCAAGTCACGAAATCGACGCAGGCTTCGAATTCGACAAGCTCATTCTCCCAAGCCTGTCCCTGGGCGTGTCGGACACCTATGTCGCTGTAACGCCCGACCAGGGGCCTTCTAGCCATGGATGGACCGATCGCTCGCTTACTCTCAAATATCAATTCTGGCAGAATGACGAGCACGAGGCCGTTCTGGCCGTCGGCGCTTCCGCTGAGATCGGTGGGACGGGCAGCAAGCATGCCGGGGCAAATTCGTTCACCACGTTCGAGCCGAAATTCTATTTCGGAAAAGGGTTCGGCGATCTTCCTGAATCACTCGCCGTGCTGCAGCCCTTCGCCGTCACGGGTGTCGTGGGTCAAACCTTTCCAACCCGCAGCACCGACCCAAACGTGCTCGAATGGGGATTCGCCCTCGAATACAGCTTGCCGTACCTCCAGCAGCACGTTCACGACATCGGCTTACCCGCGCCGTTCAAGGACATGATCCCCCTCGTGGAATTCGCCTTCGAGACCGCCGAGAACCGCGACCAAGGCGGCCTCACCACCGGAACCATCAACCCCGGCGTGCTCTGGGAGAGTCCGTATTTCCAAATCGGCGCCGAGGCGAATATTCCGATCAACAGTCGTTCCGGAGCACACGTCGGCGTTACAGTGCAGGCATGGATCTACATCGATGATTTGTTCCCACGCGTATTCGGCCATCCGATCTTCGGAGGAAACCCATGAAACCTCTTCCCACTAAAGTTGCCGCGTCGGTGCTTGTGCTGATGCTCATAGCCCCCCATCTAGCACTGGCCCACGCGTTTCTCGACCACGCCGAGCCGCGCGTCGGCGCAAAGGTCGCCAAGGCGCCGCAGGAGGTCAGGATCTGGTTCACGCAGGAGCTAGAGCCTGCCTTCAGCAACATCCGGGTGTTTGATTCGGAAGGCAAGCAGGTGGACAAGAAGGATTCGCACCTCGATCCCAAGGATAAATCGGTGTTGATCGTGTCACTGCCGTCGTCCCCGGCGGGGACTTACAAAGTGGCTTGGCGCGTGGTCTCGGTTGACACGCATCGGACCGAAGGCGATTTCAAGTTTGCGGTGCAGCCGTAAGCGCATTACTGACATTGGACGGCGACGACACGCTCGTCGTCTGGTTTTCACTAACGCGGGCCGTTCACTTCGGCGCGTGCCTGCTCGCGTTGGGCGCGTGCGCTTTCGATAGATTCGTCGCACGCCCCGTGTTGACGCGAACCGGACCGGCCGCGGGCGGGCGGTGTGACGCCATCGCCCGCTGGCTGGTCGTCCTTGCCTTGCCCGCCGCTCTCTTGTCGGGAGCGGCATGGTTCGCGTTCGTCGCCATTCAGATGAGCGGGCTGCCGCCGTCGCAAGCGCTTCGGATAGATGTTCTGCGCCTCGTCTGGGCTCAGACTCGCTTTGGCGAATTATGGCGGCTGCGCGCGGTCTTCTGGGCTCTCGCGTCCGTGTTTGCAATGGCGGCCTTGTTCTTCCAACGGAAGACTCTGCACCGGCGCGCATTGACGTGGGCTTCCCTGATTTGCACGGGCCTGCTCGCCGGCAGCCTGGCTTGGGCCGGCCATGGCCGTACCGGCGGCGCGCCTGCGTGGCACCTGCTGGCTGATGCGCTGCACATCGTCGTCGGCGGGTTTTGGCCCGCCGGGCTGCTGCCATTCCTAATGCTCTCGCTTCGAGTTCGCCGATTGCCCGAGTCGGAGCAGTTGCCCTTCCTGGGGGCACTCACGCGCAGATTCTCAACCATCAGCCTGGCGAGTGTCGCGCTGCTGGCGGCTACGGGCATTGCCAATACGTGGTTCCTCGTTGGTTCGATTTCCGATCTGTATTCGACGCAGTACGGCCGCGTCCTGTCCGTGAAGATTGCCTTGTTTTGTGCGATGGTCGGGGTTGGCGCGGTCAATCTACTGATCCTTATGCCCCGACTGTCGGTTGACCCAATCGAGGGCCGGCACATTCGAACAAAGGCCACCGCCGCCCATTTGCGCTGGAACGTGGTGGCGGAGATTTTTTCGTTCGCGGTGATCCTGCTGATCGTGGGGATCCTGGGCCTGCTCCCGCCGGCCACGGAAGGAACGGCGCACCATCATCATCACCACGAGTCGCAGGCGTCTGATGCTCCGACGGCGAGTCCGTGAAGCCCCTTGTTTGAATGGTACCACTCCGTTGCGGCTCATTTCGAAGATCAAGCAGCCGCTACAGCTTTTCCTACGCAGGTGTATCGCCATATCCGAACTCTGTAGGGTGGGCGTACTCGCCCACCACGTTGCCCGTGCTGACAAACTCCCGGTGGGCGATTACCCCCACCCTACAACTGCAAAAAGAACGCCGACCTCGCTTGCGTCGATGTGGACGTGGACAAGACCACCCCCCACCTACGCCTCCAACGGCAAGACCTTCTATTTTTGCAGCGAAGAATGCCGCGACAAACGAATAATCCGGAGAAGAATTTGGAGAAATGAGGCGCACGAGCGGGCCTGGAATGCAGGGAGAGCTCATCTTGAGCTTTGTGCGTCGTCCAGAACCTTAACCATCATGACATCCTTTGCGGCTTTCGCGAGATCCCGGGCGGTATGGCCGTCCGCATCTTGAATCGATGGGTCGGCGCCGCGAAGCAAAAGCCGGCGGGCCAGATTCATGTCACGAAGAACGACCGCTTCGTGAAGTGGCGTATGGCCTTCATTGTCCGCCGCGTTCAATTCCGCGCCCGATTTGAGGAGTATATCGGCAATATCCGAATCGCTCGCCTCGCCCGCCAGCATGTGGAGCGGTGTACGGCCGTAAATATCGCGAGCCCGTGGATCTGCTCCGCGCTTGAGTAATTGGGCCACAAGGCCCCGGCTGTCGCAGCTCATCGCATAGTGTAGCGGGGTCCAGCCCAAATCGTCCATCGCGTTCGCCTCCCCGCCGTGCTCGAGCAAAATCGTGGCGATCTCGCTGGCGCTTTCCGATTTAGAGATCATGTGCAGTGGAACCCGGCCATGAGTGTTGCGCCGGCGCGGGTCCGCCCCGTGCTCCAGAAGCATCGCGACAGCGCGGAATTTGCCGCGCCGCACGGCCTCGTGCAGGGGGGTGTCGCCGTTGGTGTCATGTGGATTTACGGAGGCGCGATTCTTGAGCAAGAGCCCCATCACAGTGTAATTATCTTGACTGATTATTTCGCTCAGAGGCGGACCGTTTTCATCGTTCGCGTTTACATCCGCGCCGCCGAGCAGGAGTTGTTGCACCACGTCCGTCGCTCGATTGCTCAGCGAAACGGACATGAGGGTTTTTTGAGACTTGTTGCGTTCCTTCAAGTCGGCCCCGCGGCCCGAAAGGAGGTGGACCATCGGCGCGGAGCGATTCCTGACGGCCAACCATACCGCCGTTTCGTAGTCGGAGGCTTCCCCCCGTACATTTGGGTCTGCCCCTTGATCGAGCGCCTTCGTCGCGGCCGTGACATCCTCGGCAGCCACCGCCTTCAGAAGCGCCTGATCGGTCTCGAAACGCTCCCACGACGCCTCGGCCGCGTGGGTTGAAGAACGGATGAACACCACGACCGAGCGACCGACGACGATTAGAAAAAGCAGCGCACCCGCAAATCCAGCCGTCCGCGCTGCCCACGCCCTCGTTGGCGCGGAAGTATCCGCTCCGCATTCTGGGCTACGTTCCGGCGTAGCGCGGAGGTCATACCCGCACTCGACACAAAGCCCTCGTCGGCGTGCATGCCTGCGTTTGAATGCCACGTACCCGCGCGCTGCAGGAATTACTGCCAGCAGCAGCGCCAGCAGCCAGAGCGGAAGTATCACTGACCGCACCTCGCCCGTTTCGCCCGGACGGCTTCCGGAAACGATGGAAAAATCGACGAGGAAACCCCAGGTACGTGCCCGATCGATGACCAGAATCCCCTCACCCAGCCCCTCGCGACTGCCAAATACATGAGGTGGCCGCGCCTCACATGCTTCACAGTCGAAAGACTTCGGTGAGGCAAAGTGCTGGAATTCACTCCGGAAGCCGGCACGTCCATCTTTCATCTCCACTGCATAAAATCCCACCGATCCGCTTCCACCCTTCCCGGGACGAAGAACCCGCCAGACGCCTGCGTCGGCCTCGTAGCGGCTCCACGCCCACGCAACGATCACCAGGACCCCCAGAAGGAGCGATACCGCGGTTGCGAATCGACGAAGCGCAGTAAGCATGATGCATGCGCGCTCGCTTGAGGCGAACGTCCACGGTTGTCAAACTGCTACGGCTTAACGATCGGTTTATCCGACGCCCAAGCCACCCCGTTGAGGAGGAGGCGCTTAAATCGCGGGTCTTCGAAATCCTGCGGCGATCCGAGCGACGTGAAAAAGACGCGCCCGCCTCGGTGCGTGTTGGTCCAGGCGATCGGCTCGGCGGACTTTTCCGGGATCGCACCGTTGAGCACGGGCCGGCAGGTGTCGGACAGGGGCAGCACCTTGTAAAGCGTGCTGGCGGTCGTCCACCCCTTGGCGTCGATACCGCGGAGAAGCGGGCTGTCGGACGCGCTGGCGGCGGGGACGACCGTCATCGCGCTCTCCTTTCCATAGTGATTGTCGTAGTGACAACCTAGCACTGTCTGGTCAAACT
>JAQGHP010000715.1 GCA_028288775.1 Phycisphaerales bacterium
AGTTTGCGATTCTAGCAGTGGCTAGCGGGATAATCGGAAATCGTGCAGATCGCGTGGCCGTCTGGTCATATCAACGGCTAATGCAATGGTTTCGCACTGCCATAAGTGGATATGTTTCCAAAAAGAACGTGACGACAAACATTGAGGAGATTGCAGCTGATCTTGAGTTGATGATGCGGGAAAACGGCATCCAATTGGAACCCAATGATCTCCCAGACGAAGGAATCGCCCTATTTCCAACGCCTCCGGATGACGACGCACCTGAGGTGCCTCCACCCCTGGGGGAACAGCATCCTGACAAGGCTCGAGTTCTTGCGGAAAGGATCGATCATTCGTTAAGACGCGCGACAGAGCCTATGGGGCGTTCGTGCGAACGAATTATCCTTCAGGCCGAAGAAGAACTCCCAATGCTGGAATTTGGCCCGCCCGAACGCGCTGTGATCGAGGCACCGCTGACGCTGCCCGCGCCGAAGACGGATTGGAGGGCTGCTCGTGTAAAGTTTGAGAGGATCAATCGGAAGACTGGCCGGGCACTTTTTTATTTTGAAAACGAAGTCAATACCGGGCGCGGCGCGCACTATTCGCGAATTACTGATCCGACATTTCGACGGCCGCACAATCGTTACACCCAGGCATTCGACAACGACGCGCCACTTGACGTATGGGTACGCCAAACAAAGCCGGAAAAAGGCCATTTGAATCTGCAATGGGAGATCAAAGGGACGGACCCCGACCAAGGCTTACTTTTCAATTTGCCGCCGGATGACTAAGCGCGAGATGGCCCGCGAACTAAGAGTTTACCGCAGCCCGTTGGCTCCCACGGCAACTTCATTAGCAGGACGCTTATCTCGGAAATTCTAAGGGGTCGGCGGTCTTTGATGAGGTATCTACTTCAAAGACTCCCGACCCCTTAGAATCGGCCCTACCTCGTCAGGCTGCACGCCAATGATCGGGATTACCCTTGTTGGTATTCCTGACTCGCGCAGTAAGGGGCGCATGTCCGAGGCCCTTAGCCGCAGAAACGGCCTCAGCCTGTGTTCTATAGTCCGTCTGCGTCACGCGCGTTCCGTGGGCATATTCCAGAACATAGTGCGTAATTGCAGTTCCCTCGGGGCGGCCCTTCGGTTCCGGTTCAACATAAACATTAGCCATGACAAGTCTCCGTTGGTCCAAACCAGTTTTGACAATCCATGGGAATAACGTGTTTTTAGACGCTATGTTTGCGGCTGATTTCTCCGTTCTGATCGCGATGTCGGTCATCCAATCCCGGTTGGTGCATGAAGGCTCCCTTATGTAAGAGTTGACTTGAAGGGCATGCTATCCAGCCGGCAAAACAAGATCAAGAAAAATACCTAATTGGTCCCGAACATTAGTTTAGTGGCAAACAAACGCAAGTGGGTCGCTCTTTTCGATTGTCCGCTCCCAGTCGCCCGTACGCCGCGGGCGGGTTGGCGGCGGATGGCGGGCTTCATTTCATCCTCGCGGCGGGACGCCGCACCGCTCCTCGCGAAAGCCACAGGGGGGCGGCGTTCGCCGCCGAGGGGCCCGGCCGCGGCGGGCGGGCGGCCGCCGGTCCTCATGGCGGCGGGGCCGCGCGGGCGGGAGAAAACCACAGCCGGGGGCGGCTGTGCCACATGTCTGCCGGCGGCCGCGAAGCGGTAAATCCAATTCATCCATTGCCCGACGGGCGGATGCGTCCCGCGCATCCGGGCTGATGGCGGCACTTTCCAATCCGGGGAGGCGCTCGCACGATCCGGGGCGGCGGTGCGCCGGCCCCGGCGTGGAGGGAGTGGGGGGCGTCGCGCCGATTGTGACATCTGCTTAGTCTTCCACGGGACGCTTCGCAGTCGGAGCCGCCCGCCCAAATCCGGGGCGGCGCTGCGCTTGCCCCGGCGTCGAGTACACCCGGGCGAAGAGGTCGTGACGGCGGCGGCACGGCTGCCGGCGATGACTGCTGATTTCACAATCTTGCTGCAATAGGCCGAAAAACTCGTGCAAAGTCGTGCAAAGTCGTGCAAAGTCGTGCATGACACCCCCGTGGCGCCAGGGAAAATGCGGTTTGGGTCTGCGCATCGTGCGGGGGTCGTGCATGGGTCGGGCGGGAGGGGAAGGGCGGCCGGGGATCTTCGGCGGGGGTGGGTGGGGCGTCTGGGCGTCAAGATTGCGCACCCCAATGCACCCCAATGGGCCTGCCCCCCTGGTGGGTGCGCGGGCGGTGGGGCCGGGAGGTTCGGCGGGGGGGATGGAAAGTGTGCATGGAAGAGACGGGACGGGCCTGTTACGATTCGTTTTTACGCGAGGCGGCGACGATGGAGCAGCCGGTGGCGGTCATTACGGGGGCGGGGCGGGGGATCGGGCGGGCGACGGCGGTGGCGCTGGCGCGGCTCGGGTATCATCTGGGGCTGGTGGCGCGTTCCGTTGATGAGTTGGAAGAGACGGCGAGGCTCAGCGGCGGGGGGCTGGTCTGCCGGGCGGATGTGAGCCGGGCGGCGGAAGTCGAGCGGGCGGTCGCGGCCGTGGTCGAGCGGTTCGGGCGGGTGGACGCGGCCATTCATTGTGCGGGGGTGGCGCCGGTGCGGGGGATCGCGCAGATGTCCGCCGACGAGTGGCGCGAGGTGATCGACACGAATCTTTCCGCGGCGTTTTATCTGTGCAAGGCCGTCTGGCCGGCTTTCGAGCGGCAGGGGGGCGGGGTGGTCGTGAATGTTTCATCGCAGGCGGCGCGCGACCCATTCCCGGGGTTCGCCGCCTACGGGGCGGCCAAGGCGGGCGTCAATCTGTTTGGACTCTCGGCGGCACGCGAGGGAGAAGCGATCGGCGTTCGCGTACACACCGTCGCGCCCGCGGCGGTCGAGACGGAGATGTTTCGCAAAATCCTCTCGCGCGAGCAGTATCCGACGGAAAAAACGCTCGCGCCCGAGGACGTGGCCAAAGTAATTGTGCAGTGCGTGACGGGGGAACTGAAACATACGAGCGGGGAAGTGATCTATATTCATAAGGTGTGATGGTCAGTTGTCCTTTGTCCTTTGTCAGTTGTCAGTTGTCAGTTGTCAGTTGTCAGTTGTACGGATCATATGGCGCGGGTTGGCATTGCCGGGCGATTTGGCGCTCGGCCCCTCACCCCTGCCCTCTCCCCCGAGTACGAGGGAGAGGGAGTAGCGGCGATCGGAATCGACAAGCGCGGAGCGGGAAGCGAAGGACAAATGACAACGGACAACGGACAAAGAACAACTGACAACTGACAAAAAAACGACCTTTGGAGTAACGCGATGATCCGAAAAAAGTTGGCCGCGGGGTTGGTGCTGGTGGCGGTCGTGTTTTCCTTCGCGGACACCGGCCTTGCGCAGTTTCGGCGGGTGTTTAACGCGATGCCGCAGCAGCCTGGCGCGGGGGGCACTGTCAATCTGCCTTACATGTTCAATGACGGCAATGGCGGTCAATACCGCATCTTTGGCAACGGGTGGCTTCAGCAGCAGGGCAATATGCCGCTCTATAGCCAGGGGGCGATGCTCACCATCAACGGCCAGCAGCCCAACGGCAACAACCAGGGCCGCATCGACGAGAAGACCGGGGAACTCATCCTTGAGAACCTTCAGGCCAACGGACTGACCCTCACCCGCCGGATTATGTATGACAAGGAGGGCGGGTTTGTCCGCTATATCGACATCATCAAGAACACGCAGGCGCAGGAGCAGGTCGCGAATTTGTCGATGCAGACGAACCTCAACTATGGCGTCAACGCCGCGTCGTTCGTGGCGGACCCCAAGAAGAAGGACCAGAACCTCGCGTGGATCGCACAGACGGGAGCGGGGCAGTCGGTGGTCGAGGTGTACGCGGGGAAGGGGAGCAAGGTTTTCCCGACGCTGAACTGGCCTCAGGGCAATAACTTCGTGACCGCGGCGCTGAGCATGCCGATCCCCGCGGGCAAGGAAGTCGCGTGGATGCACCTGCACAAGTGCGTCGCGACGCAGGACGTCGGCACGCAATGGGTCAACGGGATCAAGGAGTCCGCGCTGCTCAAGTCGATCCCGCCGGCATTGCGGCGGATGATCGTCAACTTCCCCAGCACCCAGGGATGGATCGGGGAAATCGAACTTCTCCGCGGCGACCTGCTCGACGTCGTCGAGCTGCGCAGCGGCGATCAGTTCCGGGGCACGCTCAAGGAAACCGCCTACACCCTGCAAACCTTTTACGGGCCGGTGAACCTCCCGGTGGAAAAAGTCGTCGGCATCATCAACGTCGGGCAGTTCCGTCCGCGGCAACTTTTGGTTACCAGCGACGGCCAAATATTCGGCGGGCGCGTGAAGAAAGAGACGCTGGATCTGCAGCTTTCCAGCGGGCAGCTCACGCAGATTCCCGTGTCGCAGATTAGCCGCGTGGGGTACCGCAAGCGCGCCGGGGAGACGGAAGATTGGGTGTTCGAAAAGCCGATGGTCCTGACCCGCAGCGGCGAGCGCATGGTCATCAAGATGCCCGCCGCCAGCCTTGATGTCGCCACGCGTTACGGAAAGCTGGCGCTCAAGCCCGAAAGCGTGGCAGCGGTATCCTTCCAAAATGAGGACAACAGCGTTCACGAAATCTTCCTCACGGACGGGAGCAAGTTCGCGGGGCTGCTGGGTGCGGAGGCGTTCGAAGTCACGCTCGACGCTGGCGAGCAAGCGGTGAAGTTCCCCGCCAGCGCCGTCGCCCGCCTTCAGTTTTCGGGCAAAGTGACGGACGTGGACGACTTCACCCCGACGCTTCGGCTAGTGAATGAAGACCTTCTCGTCGGCACGCTCACCGGCAAGCTGAGCTTGGAAACCGCCTTCGACACGATCACCGTCAATGCGACCGAGATTCGGTCGCTCACCCATGCGAAGGATACGGTACAGGACGTGCAAGTCGTGCTATGGGACGGCACCTCGCTCAGCGGCCAGTTGCAGGACGCCGATTTGAGCTGCCAGCTCAACAGCGGCGTGGCGATGAAGGTTCCGGTGACGCTGGTGGAGGAATACAGCCAGCCGCAGCCGCAGCCTTCGCCTTCGATGGTGGAGAAAATCAAGGGGATTCTCGCCGACCTCAATAACGACGATTGGAAGCAGCGTGACCGCGCCTCGGCGGCGTTAGTGAGCATGGGTCCGGTCGCGGCGGGCGTGCTCAAGCAACTCCGTCCCAAGCAATCCGCCGAGGCACAGAAGTCGATCGACATCGTGCTGCAGAAATTGGAAGAGCAGCGCAAGGCGCAAAAGCCGGTGCCCAGCGCCGCGCATAGCGCGGCAGGCGCGGGTATTCCTGATGTACAGATCGTGCCGCAAGCTTTGTTTTTCAATCAGAACGACGTTCTATTGCCCGAGGACGACCAGCCGTAGCAATCAGTCAATCACGAGCTCGTTCAAGATGAGGCAATGCCTTCGTAGCCCAGGCGGGCATTCCGGTTGCTTGCCGTGCGCGGCCGTGGTGGCGACAATCTGCTCCGCAGAAACGGTCCGCGAGGCGGGCCCTACAATAGTAATGCGGGAACGGGCGCCGTTTATATGAGGTCGTCTGTGACACCCAATTTTCGCAGAGCATGGCTCGGCCGCGCGCTTCTGGGCGGCCTGAGCGTTTGGACGGGCGTCGCATTGCCGGGCGGCATCCAAAGCGCATTCGCGCGGGAAGCGGTGATCCACGCCGCCAACGGCCAATCGGTGCAGATCCCCTACACCTTTCGCGACAACCTGGGCACGCAGTGGGACGTGCAGGCGGACGGGTGCATCGGGCCCGGAGACGCGGACATTTACGACGCGGGCGGGCGGCTGTTCGTCGGGGCCAACCAGCAATATTCCCCCAACGCGCAGCAGGCGCAGCTCGACGCAACTGCGAACGAAATCGTCCTTCCGTCGATGCCGCTCGCGGGGCTGAACGTCAGCCGTCGGGTTGCAGTGAACGCGAAGGAAGGGTGGTGCCGCTGGATCGAGGTATTGGAAAACCCGACCGGTGCCGCGATCAAGACGACCGTTCATGTGAACTTCGACCTCGGCGGCAACGTGCAGAATTCGCAGGGGTTCTCCGATGAAAAGACCCGTCAGCAGATCGGCCTGGCCGTCTTCGACGGTAACCGCGGCATCGCGATGCTCGGCGCGGGCCGCGGGGCGAAGGTAACGCCTACCTTCGCGCCGCAGCAGGGGAACGATCAGGTTGACGTTACATGGGAAGTCGAAGTGCCGGCGCACAAAATCGCGGCGGTTGTCCATGTACAGGCCGTGCGGCCCACCGTCGATGAGGCCACCGGTTTTCTCCAGAAATCCGCGTCGCAGAAATTCCTCGAGCACCTGCCGCCCGACCTCTCGAAGGCGGTCGTCAATTTTCCACCGCACGCGGGGAGCATGGCCGAGCTCGAGATCCTCCGCGGGACGCTGCTTGACGTCGTCGAGCTGCACGGGGGCGACCAGTACAAGGGAACGATCCAGGAAACCAAGTACGCCATCGCCACGCCCTACGGGCCGGTCGAACTGCCCGCGGAAAAAGTCGTCGCACTTCTCACGGTCGGCGAGTTCCGCCCGACGCAGCTCGTGGTAACGACAGATGGCGAGGCGTTCGGCGGCCTGCTCCAGTCGCCCGCCATCCGCCTGCAGCTTTCCAGCGGCCAGGTTACCCCGATTCCGATCGCGTCGATCTCGCGCATCGGTTACCGCAAACGGCTGGGGGAGCCGACAGAATTTAAGTACGACCAGCCGATGTTGCTGCTCCGCAATGGCGACCGCATCGGCGTCGAAAGGCCCACGGGGCCAGTCCTCGTCAACACGCGCTTTGGGCCTCTCGCCCTCAAGCCCGAGGCGATCGCCGCGGTGCTGTTTCAGGGGGAGGAGCAGCCGGTCCATCAGATTCTTCTGACGGATGGGTCTCGCTTCGCGGGGCTGGTGCAGAAGGACCCGCTGGAATTTAAGCCGCGGACGATCGCGGCAGGCAAGACGCTGAGCTTCACCGCCGGGGCCGTGAGCCGGCTGCAATTGGCAAAGGCCGAGGAGCCCTCTGACGATGCGCCCACGCTCTCGCTGAGCACGACCGACCGCCTCGTCGGCACGCTGGCCGGCAAGCTGCAACTGGAGACCGCGTTCGACATCATCGCGATTAATGGTCCCGAAGTCCGCGCCATCTCCCGCGCCGGCAACGCGCCGGGCGAAGTGCAGTTGACGCTCTGGGACGAGACCACCCTCAGCGGTCGCCTGAAGGGCGACGTGATGGACGTGGCGCTAAAAAGTGGCCCGACGCTGCGCGTGCCGGCGTCGCTGGTTGAGGAATACAACCAGCCGCAGCCCCAGCCCCCTGCGTCGATCCTGGAGAAAATCCACGGCCTGATCGCCGAGTTGGGGAAGGATGATTGGAAGGGCGCCGACCGCGCCGCCGCCGACCTGACTGCGATGGGGCCTCAGGTGTCCGCCACAATCAAATCGCTCCGCGATGCGCAGGCAAAGCCCGCCCAGGACCGCATCGACAGGATCCTCGCCGGTTTGGAGGTAAAGGCGACTAAGCCGCCGACCACCCAGCCGGAACCGGAAGTGAACGCGCCGGTGGAGGAGAGACGGTAGGGCGTGAAACATGGCGCGTGAAACGTGAAGACGTGAAACGTGAGAAGAGTCGGCTGGCCGAAGTCTTCTCACGTTTCACGTCTTCACGGTTCACGCGCCACGTTT
>JAQGHP010000733.1 GCA_028288775.1 Phycisphaerales bacterium
AAACGTGCGTCGAGTCGGGAAACGTGCGCGCCGTGGCAAGGCCGTTGTGCGTGCCCGTGCCGGTGCAGCCGATCACGGTGGTCACGGCCTCCACGTTCAGCGCGTTGAAGTTGTTGGAGTTGCCGGTGACCGAAACGTTGCTGGCGACGATGCCCGAGCCGGTGATGCTGGTCATGCCCGACGCAAAGGTCGCCGCCCCGGAAACGTCCATCGCGGTTTGCAGGCATGTCAACGGCGAAGTGGGCATTGCCCTCAGGCTGTACACCTTGGTCGCGCTACGCACTTTGCCCGTGCCGTAAATGCGGACCGAGTCGGTCGTGCTCGTGGCGAGCGTGCCTCCCACGTCGTCGGACAAGGTGAAGCTGATCGTCCCCCGCCCCATCGAAATCGGGCCCACGGCCATGGCGGTCGGATAATCCGTGCGCCAATTGGGATCGTTGGCGATCACGTTCAGCGCGTATTCGACCGCGTTCTCGGCGAGCACTTCGGCCTCGGCCGAGTCGTTGGACTGCGACACCACGCGGCCGTTGACCTGCGCGACCGTAAGTACCGCCGCCCCGATCAGCGCGACCACCATTCCAGTCGCCAGAACAAAGACGTAGATTGTCCCCCGCCGCGAACCGCGGCCACTTCGCAATGAGCGAAATTGTGAAACCTTTATTGGCATTTACGGCACCTGATTAACAAGGTCGGCGCTGGCGGAGCTGGCGGTGGTCGAATCGGATCCCACCTGCACCCTCACACCCATGCAGCTCGTGTATGTCGTCGCCACCGAGGGCACGTGCTCGAATGGGCTGTATTTGCTGCGCAAGCCGACGAGCGTAGTCACCTTGCCCGACGGCGCGGTCACAGTCACCGTAATCCGCTTCAGCCCTGTTTCGATGAGGGAAACCGTCACGATTGGCAAGGTCGTGCCCGTCACGCTGAGCCATTCCACCTTCGCCGTGCGCTTCCACCCGGTGAAGCCCGGGATCGCCGTCCCGCTCGCGTACTGCGGCGGGGATTCGCTCCACCCGTTGAAATCGTCCACGTCGTTGTAAGTCGAACGCGTCTCCCCCGTCTCAGGCCCCAGAACGGTTGTCGTCGCGCCCGCCTGCTGATAGGGCATCTGCATGATCTCGGAGAGCAGTTGCCGGGCCATCGCTTCGCCGCGAACCTGCTCCTGCTGCACGGTCCGCGACCGCGCCGACTGCCCCGCCACGGACATCGCCGCCACCATCATCACCGACACCACGAGCAGCGCGATCGTCGCTTCGACAAGCGTAAAGCCGCGGCGGCGGGGTGAGTTTGCGGGCAAGTCGTTGGCCATAACAAAACACTCCACGGGGAGATCCAAAAAAATCGAACCACAGAGGACGTAGGGAAAGCAAAGATGCCGAGTCGGATCAAACTTGTGGTGCAGGCTTTCAGCCTGCCTTCCCGTTGCAGGCTGAAAGCCTGCACCACAAATCAAGAGTCCCGCATACCACCGTCCTCCCGCGCTCAGTCGATGATGGGCGGGTACGCCCACCCTACATTTTTCTCTGCGTTCTCTGCGCCCTCTGCGGTTCGCCCATTCCGCTTTCCGTCCGTTACTGCGTTACCGTCCCAAACACGTTGGCCAGCATTCCCGACGTGGTGACCGGCGCGACCCACGTCGAGCCGCTGTTGGTGGACGTCGTCCAGGACATGCCCGTCGCCGTGCTTGCGGAGTTGTATTGGACGCTGGTCCCGCTGGCCGACGCCGAAACCACCAGCGCGTACCCCTGCGAGGGGCTGAGGCCCGAGATCGGCGTTGCGAACACGAAATCGACATATCCGGCCGTCGTGGGAATCGACGACCCCGCGACGCTGACCGATCCCAGGGACCCGCCGCTCAGCGGCACGTTGGCCCCGTCGACCGGCACGATCTGCACCGTCACGTTCCCGGTGTTCGTCCCCACCAACTTGACCTGCACTTTGGTGATCTTCCACGAGGTCGCACCGGAAACGGCGGACGGCTTGAAATACTCCGCGGCCCAAGCCGTGGCGGTGAGAGCCGAATTGGTCGGCGTCGAGCCGGCGGGGGCAATGAGCTGCGTCACCGACCCCTCGGCTGCCGCGGTCCCCGTCCCCACCGTGCGCGTGAGCGTCGGCAGGCTGAAGCTCTGCACGTTGTCCGCGATCGAAACGGCGGTGCTCGAATTGAGCTTCCGCATAAGCGAAGCGCCCGCTCCCGTCCAACTGTAAACGATCGTTTCCGTGGTGTTCGACCCGTAGCGTCCGGGCACAATCAACGTAGCCGTGAGGCCCCCGCCGCTCGAGCTTGTAGTGACGCCCGTGGCGACCTTGAGGTCGGCCACGAGCATATCCGTCGCCCCGCGCGCCACCGCGGCCTGCGCGCTGGTGGATGCGCCCGAAGTGCTGCCGCTGACGAGCGGATTGCGATTGTTCGCCGCGGCCCGCAGCATGAGCGTCATCGAAGAGCCGACGGTCACCACGATCACGCCGATGACGAACAAGCTGACGGACATTTCGGCGAGGGTGAAGGCGGGGGAAAAACGAGATTCAAATGTGAAACGTGACACGTGACGGGGTCTGGTCCCCTCTCCCTCGTACCCGGGGGAGAGGGTTAGGGTGAGGGGCGGAACGTCGAGGTGCGTGTTTCCCGGCGAATCCATCACTGCACCGTTACCTTTCCCGAGGTGGATTCGACGGTGATGGTGTTCTGGACGCCGCCGCACTGGACGACGATGGTCCCGCTGTTGTCGCACGAACCGTACTGGTCGAACGTGACGGCGGCAGTGTTGTTGAAGCTGGCGGAAACGAAGCTCGCGTAGTACGGGTCGCCGGAGATGTTCACGTTGTACTGCGTTGACGAGGCGGTGAGCCCCTGCACGTCCATCCCGTAAATATTGGTGGAGGTGTTGAAGCTGATCGTGCGGGTCTTGCTCGTCATCTTCGCCTGCGAGCGCGCCAGCAGCAGGTCGGCGGCAATGCGCCGCGCCGCCTGCTCCGCGCGATAGCGGCACAGTGAGTTGCCGTAGCGCGGCGCAGCCACCGCCCACAACACCCCGATAATGGCGAGCACCACCACGATTTCGATAAGCGTGTATCCGGGCGAAGATGATCGAAGTCTGATGCGCATGCCGGTCGCGCAGCCGCTTCTGTGCGGAGGCGCTATGCGCATCATCGTCCGACGGGAGGAGGCACTTCAGGAGTGCCGCGATTGGCAAGACGTCGCGACATGGACGCAATCCGCGGAAGAATTATCGGACGGGCAACGCTTCGAAAGGATGGCACATCGAGCCACGCGTTCACTTGAGGTTCAGCGATTCACCTCACCCCACCCTCTCCCTGAAAGGGAGAGGGAGAAGAATCACGTTGATGCACGTCCCGCTTGCAGCAGCGACAACGGCTCGGTCCGCGAGACGTTCGCCGCCGGCCACACGCTTGCGCCCACGGCGATAAAGAGCACCGCCGCCAGGCCCACGCCGATAGCTCTCCAGGGAACGCTCAGCGGCGGGTGATACCCCGTTAGTACGAGCGTCAGCGCGTTGGCGTCCGCCGACATCTCGAATCCCGCCGCCAGCCCCAGCGCGCAGCCGATGAGACCCAGCAGCACCGCCTCGGCCAGCACGAGTCGCAGGAGCTGGCTTCGTGTTACGCCGATGCTCCGCAGGATGCCGAACTGCCAGCGCCTGCTGCGCACCCCGGCCATCACGGTATTGGTGACGCCCAGCGATGCCACCGCCATGGCGGCGAAGGCGACGCTGCTCATCAGGTCGAGCAGGCGGAGGAGGCCGGCCTGAATTTTGGCTTTGATCTCCCGCACGTCGCCGATTTGCAGGCCCTGGTCGTTGACTTCCTTCTTCACCCGCTTGAACAACTGCTCGCGCTCGACGCCCTGGTCCAGATCCGCCGCGAACACGTACGCGCGGTCCGCGCCGAAATATTTGCGGCCATCCTCGATCGATCCGAACACGCTCGACACCGTCCGCTGCTGAAACTGGTCGCCCATGTCGTACATGCCAACCATCACGTCGATACCCGGCGACCAGACGACCCCCGCAATTTTGAACGGGTGCCCGGCGAGTTGAATGGGGTCGCCGACGGTTTTTCCCGTGAGCTCGTGATATTCCTGTGTGACGATCCGCCAGCCGCCTTCCTTCAGGTGACGGGCGGCATCGGTGGAATTGCCCTCGCGGAAATCAAGTTCCATCATCCGGATCGCCTTGTCCGGATCGACGCCGATGAACATCGTCGAGTCCGGCAGAAGCATCGTCGCGCCGATCGCGAACGGGCTTCCTCCCAGCGTCGGCGACGCGATGGTGATCGGCATGATCTCTTTAATGCCCGGCGTCTTCGCGAGACGCGCCTGATCTTCCGGCGACAATCCGCTCGTGCCAATAAAGACGTCCGGGAATTTGTCGGGCAGCTTCCACCCGTGCAGCAGCGTGTGCCCCGTGACCTGCAATACGATCAGCACCGCCAGGCCGACCATCAGCGCCGCGGCGGTTCCCGCGGCACGCCATACGCCGCTGCTCAACTGCTGCCGCAACATCGCAAACCGTAGCCCGAGCACCGCGGCCACCACCGGCCCGGCCACCCGCTCGGTTACCCACACGAACATCGGGGAAAGCAAAAAGAACCCGAGGAACAACCCCGGCAGCCCGATCCCAAAGTGCAGATAAAACTTCCACTCCCGCGTGAACGCCCCCGCATTCGCCACTCCCAAGGCATGAACGATCTGCGTAATGGGCCCGAAGAGCAGAAATGGATCGATCGCGATCAGAAACAGCCCCGCCAACGCCACCCGCCACGGCGGACCGCTGCCCGGCGGCGCAGACAATGGCGACATCGCCTCCAGCGGGCTCACGCGCGTCGCGGTCCACGCGGGAAGTATGCTCGCGGCGAGCGCCGCCAGCAGCGTCCCCACTGTGCCGAAGAGCACTCCGCCCCAACTGATCACCGCGCCCGCCGTGAAAATATCGTGGAACCACAGCGCGAGGATCTTTACCCACGCGCCGCCCAGCAATACGCCTATGACCAGGCCCACCGTCGCGAGGATCAGTCCTTCAAAGACGACGAGCCACCCGATCTGCGATCGAAAGGCGCCCACGGCCCTGAGCATGGCCAGGGAGCGCTGCCGCTCGCTTACGCCCATGCTCAGCGCGGAGAAGATGATGAACGTCGCCGCGAGCATCGACACGCCGCCGCCCAGGTAGCTGAGGATCTTGATACCCTGCAGATCTTTGTCCATCTGCTGGCGGATGTCGCTGGTGAGGTGGATTTGCAACTGTGGCTTTCGCCCGGCGAGCGTCTGCTGCCACCGCTGCGCGAACGCGCGGGAATCGGCGTCGCCTTTCAGGTCGATCTGTACTTCGCTGATGCGCTCATCGCCCCCGACCAGGTCCTGGAGGGTGTGGAGCGGCACGTAAATGGAAGGAAAATGGACCGCGAGCACCGCGGGTTTGTGGACAATACCGACAACCTGCAGATCCTTTTTCTTGCCGGCGTAGGGAAGCGAAAAGTTGTCGCCCACTTTGACGTGCATGACGTCCGCCGCGGCCTGATCGATGACGGCGACGTCGCCCGTGGAGGTCTCAAACCAACTGCCCGATTCCATAGTGAGCCGGCTGGCGCGCTGGTCGCCGGGCCGGTCGATGCCGACGGCCAGAATATGCCGGTTCCCACCCGGCCGCTCGGGGTCGGGGATGAACGAGCGAACGCTCAGCCGCCCGTCCGCCCGGCGGACCGCTGGGTCGCGCCGAAGCTCGTCAACCAGCGAACCGGGCACGCCGATTGGATCGTTCATCCGGCTGATCCGCGCGTCCGTCGACCCCATGAACAGGTTCAAATACCTAAACGCCGCTTCAAACAGCGACGCGTACCCGCTG
>JAQGHP010000753.1 GCA_028288775.1 Phycisphaerales bacterium
CTTCCAACAGGAAGAACGCGTTGAGCGGGCCGTAGTCGCCGACGGAGTCCGCGCCGTAAAGATACGCCCGCTGGTTGCCGCGTTCCTGTAGTTCCGTGACGCGCCCGCGGGCGCGGTCGCGCAGTTCCGTCACGGGGCCGAACTGGATGGAGGCGGTCGGGCAGGCCTTGGCGCAGGCGGGGGTCATGTCATCGGATTGACGATCGAAGCAGAGGGTGCATTTGTGGGCGTGGCCGTCGTCCTGCTGTCCCTCGGCCCGGCCGAGCACGCCGAAGGGGCAGGCGCTGATGCAGTAGCCGCAGCCGTTGCAGATGTCGTTCTGAACGTAGACGTCGCCGAAGTCGTTGTAGATGATCGCGCCGGTGGGGCAGGAGTGCTGGCACGGCGCGCTTTCGCAGTGCTTGCAGACGTCGCTCATCATGAGCCAGCGGCCGGCGGTTTCGCCGATCTGCTCCTTGAACTTCACGTGCCGCCAGGTGGTCGCGCCCAGGTGGCCGGTGTTGTCGTAGCTGTAGCCGGTGAAGTTGTATTGGTCGGCGGGGAGCTGGTTCCACTGCTTGCACGCCACCTCGCACGCCTTGCAGCCGATGCAGAGTGTGGTGTCGGTAAAGAACCCCATAATCGCCCCCACATCCCCCGGCTGCGGCACGGGCGTCCGCCGGGGGGGAAAGGCGTTGGTCAGCTCGTCGATGGCTTCGCCGAGGATGGGGAGGGAAAGGGTCATCGCCGGGGCTCCTGGGTCGCGTCGGTGCGCCGGCACGATAGCACGGGGGGGCGAGGCCGGGGAGGGGGATTTCGGGGCGAATGAGTGCCCTCGACTCTCACCCTCGCGGCCAAAGACCCAGGCGGCTACAATCCCACCGGAGCAAGCATATGTCCGCCACCCGCCTTCTCGATCTCGTCGATGACCGGACGCAAGTGATGCGCCTCACGGTCGATCAGTACCATCAGATGATCGAGAGCGGCATTCTGGCCGAAGGGGAGCCGTATGAATTGTTGGACGGATACCTCGTCCGCAAAGACCGCAGTGCGGCGGGCGAGGACCCCATGACCGTCGGAAGCCATCACGCGTGGGCGGTCACGAACCTCGGCAAGCTTGCCCGCAAGCTCTCACGCCTTGGATGCCATCTCCGCGCCCAGCAGCCGATCTCCGCGCCGCCTTTCAATGAGCCCGAGCCCGACGGCGCAATTATCATCGGAAGTGAAGACAAATACCGTGAACGGCACCCGAATGCCGACGAGGTCCTGTGCGCGATTGAAGTCGCGGACAGTTCGCTCGGCCGCGACCGGCTCAAGCAACGGATCTATGCCACCGTCGGGATTCGCCAGTACGTTATCCTCAACCTGCAGGACCGGCTCGTTGAGGTGTACACGCAGCCGCTGCCCGACAAGGGCCGCTACGGCCAGTGCGTGACGCTTCCGCCCGGCCGTGCGCTGGAGTTCCACCTGGGCCGCAGCAAGAAATTGTCGGTGACGGTGAAAAGCTTGCTGCCCTGACGTCCCGCCCGCCAAGGGGTCATCAAAAGGAACCTGGCTCGATGCGTGAAGTCGATCTCCCCCTACGCCACATCACGCCCCCGCAGTGGGCCGCACGCGTTTTGCAGCAGCCGCTGGAATTGCTCAACGACCACGCGCACCTCGAGAAGAAAGCCGCGGCCAACGCGTTGGAGTTGCTCAACCGCTGGCCGGAGCCCACTCCGCCGGAGAATTGGGTGATGGCGATGACCGCCGTGGCGCGGGACGAGGTGGAGCATTTGGCGACGGTCACCCGTATTCTCGCCCGCCGGGGCGGACGTCTCAGCCGCCAGCACGCCAACCCCTACGCCGCCGAACTCCGATCTCTGGTGCGCATGGGCCTGGGCAAGGGCGAGCTGATCGACCGTCTGATGGTCTCGGCGTTGATCGAAGCGCGGAGCTGCGAGCGCTTCAAGCTCCTGGCCGACTACTTGGAATCGATCACCCCCGAATCCCCGCAGGCCGACCGCGAGCTGATGAAGCTCTACCGCGCCCTCTGGTCCAGCGAGCACGGCCACTACCGCACGTTCCTGCAATTAGCCGAGCAAATCGAGCCGGCGGAAACGGTGGAACGGCGCTGGGATGAGGTGCTGGACGCCGAGGCGAAGATCATCGCCCGCCAGCCGCCGGGGGCGCGAATGCACGGCGGAATGTGACTGCCGCGTCCGCGGAGTGCGGCATTTCCCCATTCGCAATTTACGTTGCCTTCGCTATTTTTCCCTCATGGCAACCTCGACGGTTCTGGAGGGGGGTTCGTGACGGAAAAGCCGCGGCTGACCATCCAGGAACGACGAGCGAAACGCCAGGAGCGCCGCGAAAAACAGCGGGTGGCGAACGTTGGCCGCGCTGAAAAAATGCACGCCGCCCGCGTCGCGCACGAGAAGGTGGATCGGCCTGAGCGTCCCGCAGGAAAATCGGCGGGCGCGCCGACGGGCACGGCCCGTTTGCACGTCGGATGCTCAGGATGGTTTTATTGGCACTGGCGCGGCCGCTTCTATCCGCCGACCACCACCACAAACCACTGGTTCGAGCACTACGCCGGCCACTTTAAGACCGTCGAACTCAATGCGCCCTTCTACTCGTGGCCGACGCTCGCCACCGTAAAGTCATGGCAACGGCAGGCGGGTCGCAGGCACTTCGTGTACACGGTCAAAGTCAGCGAGCTCATCACCCACGTCAAACGATTTTCCCGGACTGCGCGATTGGTCAAAGACTTCGGGCATATCGCGGACTTGCTGGGGCCGCAATTGGGTTGTTTCCTTTTCCAGCTGCCCCCCAGCTTTCATTACACGCCCGCCCGGCTGAACGGCATTCTCCGCCAGCTTGACCCCACGCGGCGGAATGTTCTCGAATTCCGTCATCGGAGTTGGTGGAACCAGCGGGTTTTCCAAGCCTTCCGTGAATCCAGCACGATCTTCTGCTCGTGCAGCGGACCACGGCTCCCGGACGAGCTCATAAAGACTGCGGACGACGTCTACATCCGTTTTCACGGCGTAAAGCAGTGGTACCGCCATAACTACTCGAAGGCCGAACTGGCGGTGTGGGCGGATCGCATCCGTGCCAGCGGCGCAACACGCGTATGGGCATATTTCAACAACGACCGCGAAGGTTACGCTATCAAGAACGCCCGCGAACTGATTCGACAGCTCAAAAGCGCCAACCGCCCGACGGCCAAGCCGACTTAGAGCAACCGGCTGAGAAGGTAATGGAGCGCATCACCGGGGGATCGGATTTGCTCGGCGTCCTCGTCGGTGATGTTCCATCCCGCCGAGTCCTCCGCCGCCATCACCAATTTCAACAGCTCAATCGAGTCGATCTTGCCTGTCATCAGGCGAGTGACGTCGATGTCTCTGTCGGCCAGCACGACAACGAGCCGCTCGAAGACCGGCTTCACGTCCCGCGCGTCATAAAGGTGAACGCCCGTCGTGGTCTTGACGAACCAAAGCAGCACGCTGCAGGAGGGGCAGGGCAAGTCGCCGACGATTTGAGAGGGTTCGAGGCGGATCGCCGCTCTACAGATCGGGCAATGGTCGGGGGACCCTTCAGGCGTTCGCGATGATGCCGTCCCGTCCATGCCCTCAGTCTACTTCCACAGGTTTTGCGCGACCATCTTCCAAATGCAGGATGAGTCATGAGCGTGGCGATTGAACTCCGCGCCTTTTCGTTACCGACCACTGCAAAACTGAAATTCATTGAACGTCTTCGAGGCGTTGCGCGCTGAAGATGGAGCCGGAATGAATTACCGAGATCGATGCCGATGAACAAATGGGTTATCCGCGCAATGACCGTGCTTCTCTTCGCCACGACTCAAGGTTGTATTTTGCCGATCCCGAATCGTTCCGTGGACCTCTACGGAGTTGAATCCCGGGTCGTGGACGCACGAACGCATGTTGCCGTTCCCCATGTACGGATTTTTGACGCGGACGGCTCAGACCTCCGTGCGGAATCCGATGGCTCGGGCCGGTTCCGATTGGCCTGTAAGTATCAATGGCACGCCGCGTATCTCTGGGGTGTTCTCAGCTACCCGATCTTGCCGTTTACAACTGACATTACTCCTCCGGTCCGCAAATTCAAGGTGATTGCCCCCGGGTACGAAGAGCAGTGGTTCATTGCTGAGACTGGTCTTCACATTGAATCAAACCCAAAGAATCCGATGCAGTGGAAGCTGCAGGACGGCAGGTATGTGTACGTGCCGGACTTATCCCACGAACTGCCGACCGGTCCAACCTGGGCCCGTGCAGAGAGTCGTAACGGAATGCTATATGTCGCCGAGATACCAATTCGACCAGCGCGGGATCGCGGCAAGTGACGAGATTAGCACAGTAGGGTCGGAGTACTCGCCTACTGATTCCGGGGGCGTTAACCGTGCAATCCAATGGTGGGCGAGTACGCCCACCCTACAGGAGACCACGTCGGGGCTCTGCCCCCTAACCCCAGGATTTGAGAGGCACGAACTCATGCGGCCGTGGCAGAGCGTCACAATCATCTGTCCCATCGGCCGCCCGAGTTCACGCCTTGCGAATCCACCGGCTCGCCGCGGCGCAGCCGATTCCTCGCACCTCGCGTGTCAGCCGCGTCGGCGGTCATACGTTATCTGATAGAACCAGTTGATCATGTTTGCCTTGCCGCTCAATGCATGGAGGCGCTCGGTGGTCGCACTCACGGACTGGTACTTGGAGCGCATCATTCCCTGTTCTCCAAACTCGCCGAGTTTGCATTCAACCCATGAAACATCATCGCTCGAAGGGCAGAGTTGAAGCCGCACGTGGATGGGCGCCGTCGTCTGATCAGAGATGAGGAGACAAAGACCGAAAATCTCGGCGGACGAGTCCCCGATCTTCCGGGCTACAAGTGGAAGCACGCCGTCCAGGCTCTCACTTTTCCATTCCGGATGGAGGTACCGAAGGAGTTCGGGAAGGAAAAGTTCCAAGCCATGCAAGGCGTCGCGAAGTTGGGGAGAATCCGGGATGTTCGCGCCGTTTGGCAAGCCTGCGAGAACAGGCCTTAGCGACGTAACGATGCTTGTCTCCGCTTTCGATGCCATCTGTCTCCGTGGATCTGTTGGACATACTAGAAATTCGTGTGCGACGGAGGATATTCGCGTATTCCCGCGCCGCATAAGCGCGTCAGCACTTCCTGCGGGCCGGTCTTCCACTCCGCGGCCACATCCGCCTCACTCAGCGCATCGCCCAAGAGGACGACCTCATCGCCGACGCGATCTCCCGCGGCGGCCTCAACGAACGATGTTTGCATCCCCACTTCCAAAATGCGTGATCGGCGGCCGTTGATGAGGCACGGTCCCGGCCGCAGTCCGTGGGAATAGCCGGCGAGGATGACGCCGTGGCGGGGGGAGAGGAAGCCGCTGTAGCCCGCCGGGCCGGTGGAGTCGCGGACTTCGACCAGGCGGGCCGAGACGTGGGCCGCGCCGCGGTAGAGGGCGAGGCCGGGGCGGATGGCGTCGAGCCTTGCCTCGGGCTCGGTCAACAGCGACGAACCCGCGGCGTGGAGGAACAGTTTTCCTTCCCCGGCGGCCGGGCCGTGCTCATGCATAGTCTGCGTGAACTGGCGGACTTGATCCAGCGTCGAGGTGTGGGTGAATGCCTCGCCGATGTCGCCCGCGCGCACCACGGCGCTCACGTCTTGTGAGCCGCAGGCGAAGCGTTGCTGGCCGGTGTCTACCGACAGCACGGGCCTCGCGGACCGCAACTGGGCGGCGCGCTCGGCAGTCCAGACTGCGGGTTGGACGTGTTGGCTGAGGTAATCCTGCGGATCGTCCGATTCGCCGAGTAGCGCGATGGTTCGCTTGCCCGTCAGATCGAACAGGCGATATTCCACCGCTTCGCGCAAGTCGAAGACGTAGAACGCCTGCACGAGATCGGCGAGGGCCGCCGCGATTCGCATTGCCCCGAGGCCGTAGGCATCCGCCTTCACCACCGCGATAATCGGGACGGCGGTTTGCTTCGCGATATCCTCCGCATTCCGCCGGACGCGGGCGAGGTCGATGCAGACGGCGACGTGCGAACTGGAGGCCATGCGCCCAATTGGAACGGGATACCGGCGAGGCGTCCAGCGAGCATCCGACCCGCCGATGGTTCACGCCATGGGGAAGTGCCGCGGTGCGGAAGGGATCGCGAAGCCGCGAGAAAGACGAAGAAATGCGGAATGTGTGTCGCCACGGATGGACACAAATGAACGCAGATAAGACATGTAGGGTGGGTGTACTCGCCCACCGTCCCCGATCGAGCCTTGGAGTGAAATTAAATAATGCGCGACTACGCCGACCCTACAGGCTCACGGACTGCCGCCTTGGGACAGAAGAGTTGAACCGCCAAGGCGCCAAGACGCCAAGGTGAAATGCGGGGCCTCTCCCGCGGTCCCGAGCATGTGCCACCAGTTCCTCTCTCTCCCTCCTACCTCTGCGCCTCCGCGTCTCTGCGTTCAAATTCAATTCCTGTCTTCCACTTGGCGTCTTGGCGCCTTGGCGGTTGGTCCATCACAAAGACCACAGAGGCCACAAAGAGCACAGAGAAAGACGGAGGTAAATCAGCGTTTCAGGGTTTCTTCTTTGTGCTCTCTGTGGCCTCTGTGCCCTCTGTGGTTGGCCCCTTCCCTTGCGGTGCGGCCGCGGGTTGGGTCGCCGGGTGCTTGGGGTCT
>JAQGHP010000655.1 GCA_028288775.1 Phycisphaerales bacterium
CCTCTCCTGGCCCACCAGCCCCGATTCCACCCGCAATTCCGCGCTCGACGTCGGTCAGGACGTCGGCGAGTACTTCGCCCTCATGCTCCTGGCCATCACCGGAATCCTTCTCGTGGCGGGCGCGCAGGACATCATCCTCCTGTTCCTGGGCATCGAGCTTGCCAGCATCCCCACCTACATCATGGTCTCGATCTCCCGGCCCCTGCCCATCGCGCAGGAAGCGGGCGTGAAATACTTCTTCCTGGGCGCGATGTCCGCGGCCATCATGCTCTTCGGCTTCAGCTATCTCTACGGCACCACCGGCTACACGCAGCTAGGCCAGATCGCTGCCGTCCTGCACGAGCAGCCAGGCGGCTTGAACACCTGGCAATTGCTTGCCCTCGTAATGCTGCTCGCCGGCTTCGCGTTCAAAATCGCGGCCGTCCCGCTCCACGCCTACGCGGGCGACGTGTACCAGGGAGCGGCAACTCCCGTCACCGCGCTGCTCGCATTCGTCCCCAAGACCAGCGGGTTTATCGCGATCATCAAGATTCTTTCCGTAATCGCCGGCTCGAGGTGGATCGCGCCGGATGTGGTGATTCAGCTCCTGTGGGTGATCGCGGTGCTGACGATGACCTTCGGCAACGTGCTGGGCCTGTTGCAGTTCAACGTGAAGCGGGTCCTCGCCTACAGCTCCGTCGCGCACAGCGGGTACATGCTCGTCGGGCTCACCGCATTGCTGGCCGCGAAAGGGCTGCCCAATTCCGCCGAGATCCAAAAGACGGCGCTGGCGGGCGTGCTCTTTTACCTTGCCGCGTACGGCGTCATGAACACCGGCGCGTTCGGCGTGTTGATGCTGCTCCCGGGCCGCACCGATGCCCCCGGCCGCCACGGACCGGGCGGCCAGCCTCTCTCCACCGCCGAGTCGGCCGAGACGTTCGAAGACCTCGCCGGCCAGGGCCGCAACAACCTCGTGCTCGGGCTTGCGATGGCCGTCTGCTGCCTGAGCCTCACAGGCCTCCCGCTGACGGTCGGGTTCTTCGGCAAGGTGCTGCTCATCAAGCCCGCGCTCGACGTCGCCGGCGGCGACAACGCGTTCAAAACTCGCATGGTCTGGCTCGTCGTGATCACCATGGTTAATGCTGCAATCTCCGCGGCTTACTACCTGAAGATCATCTCAACGATATTCCTCCGCGCAGAGTCCACCGAGGCCGCGCAGGCCGCCGGCATCGTGCCCGCCCGCCGCCCGGCGTTCCGTTCCGCCCCCGTGCTGCTCGCCGTCGGCCTCTCGGCGCTGGGCACGATCTTCTTCGGCGTATTCTTCCCCGGCACCAGCGCCCTGACCAAGCGCGTGCTCGAAGCCACCGGAATCCAATCCCGCGAAGTGCCCGCTGCCCCGCAGCCTACGATTCATCAGGCCAGCGTCGACGCGGGCGTACCATAGGCATAAGAGGTGGCGCAGCCCGCCGCATGGCGGTGCATTCCGTTACGTTTCACGTTTTACGTCTTCACGTTCCACGCCCCATGCTTCAGACCATCACCTGGACCGGCCAAGCCGCCCGACTGCTCGATCAGACGAAGCTGCCCACCGAAACCATCTACGTTGACATCACCAGCGAAACGCAGATGTGGGACGCCATCAAGCGCCTGGTCGTCCGCGGCGCGCCCGCGATCGGTGTGGCCGCTGCGTTCGGCGTCTACCTGGGCGTTCGCGATTGGCCCGACGACGATCAGATCGGCTTTGGCAAACGTCTCGAAGAAGTGTGCAGGTATCTCGCCACCAGCCGGCCCACCGCGGTCAATTTATTCTGGGCAATCGAGCGAATCCAGAGAGTCGCCAGCACGATCCGGTCAGCCGAGATCGAGCCGGCGCAAGTCGTCCGTACGACCAAGCAGCGCATCCTGGACGAAGCCCTGGCGATGCTCGAAGAAGACAACCGCATCTGCCGCTCCATCGGCGAGCACGGCGTCAAGCTCCTCGCGCCCCTTGCCTCGTCGCAGGGCCCCATCAATCTCCTCACCCACTGCAACGCCGGCGGCCTCGCGACCGTACGCTACGGAACCGCCCTCGCCCCCGTTTACGTCGGCGCGGAGCAGGGGCTCAAGTTCCACGTCTTCGCCGATGAAACGCGGCCGTTGCTCCAGGGCAGCCGGATCACCGCCTTCGAGCTCCAGCAGAATGGAATCCCCGTCACGGTGATTTGCGACAACATGGCCGCGACGGTCATGTCCGAGGGAAAGGTCGCGGCAGTCATCGTCGGCACCGACCGCGTCGCGGCTAATGGCGACGTCGCCAACAAGATCGGCACCCTGGGCGTCGCCATCCTCGCGCGCCACTACAACATTCCCTTCTACGTCGCCGCCCCGACCAGCAGCATCGACCTCTCCCTTCCCACCGGGAAACAAATCCCCATCGAGCAGCGCGACGCCAGGGAAGTCACCGAGGGAATGGGCAGGACCACCGCGCCCCCCGCGGCGCAAGTCTACAACCCCGCCTTCGACGTCACGCCCGCCAACCTCGTCACCGCCATCATCACAGAGCACGGCGTAGCCGTAGCGCCCTACGAGGCGTCACTAAAAGATATGTGCCAGCGCAAAGACTAAGGGGCGGATTCGTTAATCCCGTGGCACGAGCGGCCCGCCCGTGTTATGCCGCTATAGCGGCGAATACATGGACGAGGCGCGGCTCGACTGAGCGAGACAAGCGCCCGGAGCGCGGCGCGCTACACCACCGTCCGCGCGGTGGATAACCAAGTCCATGTAGGGTGGGCGTACTCGCCCACCATTTGTCACCCAGGCGGTCGGCGAACGGTGGGCGAGTACGCCCACCCTACATGATTCGGAATTCCGCGCAACTGTGCGTTCCGCCCCTCACCTTTTCCCTCTCTCCCGAGTACGAGGGAGAGGGACTAAGAGCGGGCCTATGACCCGACCGGTGCGACACGCCCCGGCTCTGAGATTTCACGGAGGTCGCGAAGAGAGAAGAGCCGGGCGACCGACCCAATCTGTGAATTCGGGAAAAGTCTATTTACCCGTTCGCGTGAACGGCGTGCTGTGGAAGAGGTGGTGCTCAAAGTTGGATTCGTACGTCGTGGCGAGCTTCGGGCGGTCGCGGAGGATGAGCAGGTTCTCGGCGTTGCGTTCCTCGGCGCTCTTGGTGAGGTTGAACGATCCGGTGATCACCTCGCGGCCATCGATGATGAGCACCTTGTTGTGTGCGATCGCGTGCTGCTCGTCCACGTAAACGGTTACCCCATGCCCCGCCAAAAACTCCGCGGCGGAGGCGTGGTCAGCGCGCTGGGCTTTGTCGAGGATCACCCGAACCCGCACGCCGCGGGTGACCGCGTCGGCGACCGCCTGCGCGATCGGCTGCGACGTGAAGGCGTACGCTTGCACGTCCACCGTGCGGGCGGCCTTTCCGATTTCCGAAACGATCGCGTCGGTGCATCCGCCGCTGGGGCTGAAGAGGGCGGTGATGCCGTCTTCGGTCGCGGGGTCGCCGGCGTGCGCAGCGCCCGCGTGCCGGGGCGGGGAGCCCGCCAGCAGGTAGGCCCAGATGCCCAGTGAAAAGGCGATCGCAAGAAGAAGCTGCTTCCGCATCATTCCCTACATCGGCATCCGTCCGCAGGGGGTGTAGCAGATTTTCCAGCGGATTGTTCTGTGCTGGTTATTAGTTGGATTGCTCACATTCACAGCAGTTCGTCCGCTCTGCCAGCCGCGACGGCCTGCTATCATGGGGATATTAATGAGCCCACAATCCCCGAAATTGAACCGCAAATGGCCGCGCGTCCTGAAAATCGTGGCCCCGGGGCTCTTATTGCTGTGCGTGATCACATGGGGCGTGCTCGGGGCGGTCTGCCGATCCCATATCGCGAAGGCCGTGAAACAGGGGACCGGTGCGGACTTTACGGCGAGTTGGTCCTGGTATCTGCCTCCATACGGGGTCAGCCTCCGCGGGGTCCGGCTCACCAAGCCCGGTCCCGACGGCAAGGAACTCGAGCTGCTCACCGCCCCGCGCATCGACCTGAAGCTGGCTCATTTCCCGCATAAGGGGCAGCCGCTGGTTATCGAAACGCTCTCGGCTCAGTCGCCCACGATCACCCTCGCGAGCAACCCCGACGCACCCAAGCCGCGGGAATCGCAAGCAAGCCAGACCCAGCCCGCGATTGAAAAAATAGAAGAGAAACTGCTAACACCTCCGCCGAAGAACTCCGACAAGTTCCAGCTCCATCACCTGCAGATTGTCGACGCGCGCGTCCTTTACGAGGACCGCGCCCCGGCCGGGATGCAGGCTATTGAACTCAATCACGTGCAGGTCTATGTGACGGGGGACCCGTCGGCCGCGGGCGGATACGCCTATGGCGTATCGATCGACGACCCGTCCGGCGTTCAGCTTCACATTGCGGGCACCGCCGACATTGATGACCTGATCGTGCAAATGCCGCAGTTGTCGCTCAAGGCCCGGCTCGCCGCACTTTCGCCCGAGCTGCCCGTGTCCCAAGCGCGCCGGGAAACGCTCGCCCCCTTTCTCACGGACGGAACACTCGACATCAGCGGCAAGGCGACGATCCCGCTCCACGACATTCAGCACGCCGCGATCGACGCGGCCATCATTCTCGACGGCGCGAAAGCAAACCTCTCGCGTCTGAATCTGACGGTCGATCGCGCGGATGCCAAGTTCTCGATCCACAGCAAACATGGCCCAACGAATGATTCGCAGCCGGCCGCCCTCAATGTCGACAAATTTCAGGCTGCCAGCGGAAAAACTCTTCTCGTCCTGGACGGCGGCACACTTTCCATCACCCCCGACGGCGCGGGATGGGATCTGGCCAAACTGGTCGGCCGGCTCGACATTGGCGGCGGCGTGCCTGCCTTCGACCGCCTGCGGCTGCGTGGCCGCTTCAATTTCGCCGCGACCGCCGGCGCGCCGTTTCATCTGCCCGATGGGCAAGATCGCTTCGTCTCCGCGCGCCACGAACTCATCGCCTACCCGCGGGATGTGTCGATCCAGCCGCCCAAGTTCGACATCCCTGTCGAGCACATCGGCGGCGGGCAGGTCAGTTGCCGGGGCGGCGTGGTCCGCCTGCAAAACCTCATTGGCCAATATGGCCACGATCAAGTCCTCCTCGAAGACGCGCGCATCCTCCTCGACGACCCGCGCGAGCGCGCCCGCATCAGAGACCTTCGCGAGCAGGTGCGCATCGAAGGGATCGCCGGCACCCTCATCTTCCATCAGCCCGCCACTCCGTACCCGCTGGCACTGGGGAAAGTGATCGCCCAGCTCCGCCCAACCGGCCCCTTCGACATCGGCGGAGGAAGTTGGTACGCGATCAACCGAAAGCACACGGAAGAATGGCCGCCGCCCAAGGCCGACTACTTCTTCCGCATCACAACAACCCAGGGCGCGTTCGCCCTCTACGACGCGAAAGTGCCATTGCTGAACATCCATGCGGACTCCACTGTTTCGCCGATGTCAGTGGACATCCCGCACTTCAAGGCCGACGTCTTCGACGGCACCCTCACCGCAACAACCCGCATCACGCCCGTGCGCCCGGTGCGGTACGAGGGCACGGCCACGCTCTACAACGTGAACCTCGACAAGGCGTCCGCCGCGGTCGAGCCTCCGGGGGGAAAGGGCGGACGCCTCAGCGGCCGAGGCTTTGCAAACGCACGCCTCTCGGGCGGAGGCCCCGGCGGCGCGCGGACCCCGATGCAGCTTTTCGCCGGCGGCGGTGAATTTGAAATCCTCGGCGGAGATTTCTCGCTCATCCCCGTCGTCAAGCAGGCCGCCGGGAAAGTCGCCAAGCCCGACCAACCGATGGTCGGCCAGGCCGCGGGGCTCTTCGCGATTCACGATGAAATCGTGGTGCTCAACCGCTGCGCGGTGGGAAACCCATACTTCGGCCTGCAGGGCTCGGGAACGATCGGGTTTGACAAATCCCTGGACCTGCAAGTGGTCGCCGCCCCGCTGGGCGATTGGCAGGATGCGCTGAAGGCGCAAAAAGTCCCCGTCCTCGACGACATCGCCGGCGCGATCCAGCAAGTCATCAACGGCGCACAGCGCACGCTCCTCTGGGACATCCGCATCCAGGGCACGACCACCGACCCCAAGGTAATAACCGTCCCCGCCCCGGCCATCACCGAGCCTGTCGCCGCCCTTTTCGGCGCAATGCTCGGGGAAAAGAAGGACACCCATCTCATCGACGCGGTAAAGGGCACGCCCAATGTGCCGGTCAAAAAGTAGAATTGGATTTCTTACTCCGGGCGATTATCGCAGAGCGTAAGTCTGCCCGTCGATCCGCCGCACGCGGCCTTTGAGACTCAGGAACGTGAGCTCCTGCAAAATG
>JAQGHP010000002.1 GCA_028288775.1 Phycisphaerales bacterium
TCGACCACAACATCTTCCAGGACAATCTGGTCGGCGTCGATTACTGCGAGCAGATGGTCAAGGAAACCAATCCCGGCGTGCTCGCCCGGGCCGAGAAGACCGCCGCCCCCAACGCAAAGCTGCACGGGTACAAGACCATCGCCGACATCATGCGGGCGCTCAACCCGTTTACCGGCGAATACTATCTGCTCGCCCTGCAAATGAGCCGGCTCACGCGCGAGATGTTCTGCCTGATGGAAGGCCGCCACGTCCACCCCTCGACGCTCTACCCCGGCGGCGTCGGAACCGTGCCGACCATCCAGCTTTTCACCGACTACCTCACCCGCCTGATGAAGTACGTCGAGCACATGAAGAAGGCCGTCCCGCTCCACGACGACCTGTTCAACTTCTGGTACGAGGCGCTGCCCGGTTACCAGGAAGTAGGCCGGCGGCGGGTGCTGCTCGGGTGCTGGGGCTCCTGGAATAACCCGCACGTGTGCGACTACAAGTACAAGAACATGTCCGAATGGGGCCGGGCCATGTACGTCACGCCCGGCATCATCGTGGACGGGAAACTCGTCACGACCGACCTCGTCGAGATCAACCTGGGCCTCCGCATCCTTCTGGGCAGCTCTTACTATCAGGACTGGCAGGATTCGGGCGAGACCTTCGTCTCCCACGACCCGCTGGGCAATCCCGTTGACAAGCGCCACCCCTGGAACCAGACCACCACCCCCAAGCCGCAGAAGCGCGACTTCAACGACAAGTACACCTGGGTCATGTCGCCCCGCTGGTATGACAAGCGCACCGGCGATTACCTCGCCCTCGACACGGGCGGCGGCCCCATCGCCCGCCTCTGGGCCACGGCTTTGGCCAACATCGTCGACATCGGCTACATCAAGGCGACCGGCCAAAGCGTCAAGATCTATCTCCCCAAGACCGTCGGCATGCCCGAAGTGGAATTCGAGTGGAAGATCCCCCAATGGAGTAATGCCATCGAACGCAACCGCGCCCGCACTTACTTCCAGGCCTACGCCGCGGCGTGCGCGCTGCACTTCTGCGAGAAGGCCATGGCCGAGCTCTACAACGGCAAGACCAAGACCTTCACCGAGTTCACCGTCCCCGATGAGGCGATCGGCTGCGGGTTCCACGAAGCGGTCCGCGGCGTGCTCTCGCACCACGTCGTCATCCGCGACGGAAAGATCGCCAACTATCACCCGTACCCCCCGACCCCCTGGAACGCCAGCCCGCGCGATTCCTACGGCACGCCCGGCCCCTACGAAGACGCGGTGCAGAACACGCCGATCTTCGAGGAAAATGGCCCGGACAAATTCAAAGGCGTGGATATCATGCGCGCCGTGCGCAGCTTCGACCCGTGCCTCCCCTGCGGCGTCCACATGTTCAACGGTGACGCCAAGCTGCGCGAAGTCCGCCACATGCCCATGTTCGGGGCGCATGGGTAGGGCTTCGGAGCCCTTCGTGACATGGGATTTCGGCGAGCTCAGTCGAGCCGCACCTCGCCCATGAGCGCCATTGTGGTGCAGCCTTTCAGGCTGCGAATGCAGGCTGAAAGCCTGCACCACAATACTCCGCCGGTACGGCGGTAAAAACACGAGCTGTCTGGCCCGTGCCACCGCGAGAAATCGGGAGATCGAGATGACAGCGACCGCGCAAAACACCGAGTTCCGAACCACGATGCGTCAGCTCGACGAGCTTCTCCAGGATGTCGAGACGATTACCGACCCCGCGGCACGGGCCAAGACCGGCCGCATCATCCAGGGACTGATGGAGTTCCACGGCGCGGGGCTCGCCGCCATTTTCGAGCGACTTGGCCAGGCGGGCGAAGCGGGCCGCTCGGTGATCGATGATCTGACCCACGACGAGCTGGCAGGCAACCTCCTGCTTCTCTATGGCCTTCACCCTCTGGACTTGGAAACGCGCGTGAAGGCGGCGCTGGAAAAAGTACGGCCCTACCTCGCCTCGCACGGCGGCAATGTCGAATTGCTGGGCATCAGCGAAGAAGGCGTCGTGCGCCTCGCCATGCAGGGGAGCTGTCACGGCTGCCCCTCGTCCGCCGTCACCATGAAGACGACCATCGAGCAGGCGATCTACGACAACGCGCCGGATGTGACCGCTATCAACGTGGACGGCGCGGCCGAGGAGCATAAGCCCGCGCCCACGGGTTTCGTTCCCGTCGAATTATTGATTCACGGCAGCGCCAGGAATCATTTGCAAGGAGTGCCGTCATGATGCGCAGAGATCCACCCAAACCGACACACGTCCCCGGAACCAATAAGGGCGAGGAGCTTGCGATGAAGCGCGGCCGCGAGCCCGGCCGCGCCGAGCCCGGCACCCGCGGCTACCGCAACGCGCGGGACTCGACCAGCATTAACGCCGGGGCCGAGGAACCGATCGACCCGAGGATGCCCGAAATGCCCCCGCCGTGAGGCGGCGAAGGACGTAGGACGAGTACGCTCCCTCGTGGCACGGGTTTTCAACCCGTGCTGAATGCGCCGGACGTAAGGTCCTCTTAAACTCGCACGCACCGAGCACGGGTTGAAAACCCGTGCCACAATGGTGGCATTCCCCCGTGGTCACGCCCTGCCCCTCACCCGCGAGTACGAAGGAGAGGGAGAGAGCACATAGAGTACAACTCGACCATGGACTTCACCGACACAGACATATCCCCCGACCCGATCGCCCGCAACCCGATCGCCCGGCTCCGGCGACTCGCGCAGCCCCGCCCGGCAGAGGAGCGCTGCGAACTCTGCTCGGCCGCCCTCGCGCCCGAGCATCAGCACTTGCTCAAGCCCGAGAAACGGCAGTTGTTCTGCGCCTGTGACGCCTGCGCCGTGCTCTTCGGCAACGGGCAGACCGGCCAATACCAGCGCGTGCCCCGGCGAATCGAATACTGGCCGGGGTTCCGGATCGATGACGTCCAGTGGGATGCGCTGGGAATCCCAATCACTCTTGCCTACTTCTTCCATAGCAGTCCGGCGCAGCAAGTCATGGCGATGTACCCGAGCCCCGCCGGGGCCACAGAAACGACGCTGCCCGCGGACGTGTGGCAACTGCTGGTGGACGACAACCCGGCCCTCGCCACGCTCGAGCCGGACGTGGAGGCGCTGCTCGTCAACCGCGTCGGCGGCGCACGCGACTACTACCGCGCCCCGATCGACGAATGCTTCAAGCTCGTCGGCCTCATCCGCACCCACTGGCGCGGCTTGCACGGCGGCAGCGAAGCGTGGGCACAGATCGAAACCTTCTTCGAAAGCCTCAAGGCACGGTCCGTGAAACCGAGGGCGCATGCCTGACTTGGACTTCAAAATCGAAGGCGCGGAGCCCGTCCCCTACGCCGCCGCTCCGACACTGGCGTTCAAGCTCCGCATGACTCAGAAGCGCGGCGCCGGGGAGCCCGTGTCGATCCACAGCATCGCGCTCCGTTGTCAGATCCGCCTCGAGCCGGGCCGGCGGCGCTACAGCCCGAAGGAGCAGGAGGGGCTCTCCGATCTCTTCGGCGAGC
>JAQGHP010000009.1 GCA_028288775.1 Phycisphaerales bacterium
CGAGGTAAAGGTTATAGTTCCAGCCGTGGGGAGGCCGGTGGGAAAGTTGCAACTCCGTGGCGGTGATGAACACGACCGCGAAGCCGGCGAATAGCAGCTCGCCGCAGCGCGTGCCCAGGAGCCGCGCCGGGGCGAGAGTGAGATATGCCTGCACGGCAATGGACGCCACCAGCAGCATGAGCGTGGATACCGACGGACGGGCGGCCCGGTCGTGCGCCAGAAATGCCATTTCGATCGCCACGAGCGCGAACACCGCCACGGCGAGGGCGAGGATGTTGGCGAGGCGGCCGCCCGCGCCCGGACGGTGCGCCAGCCGCACGACGACGTACGCCGCGGCCAGCGCGCCCAAGATCGCCACCATGTCGTGCGTCGGGGCGACGTACAAGGTGATCACCGCGCCGGCAAAGAATACGGGGAGCCCGCGCCGTACGCCTGGGCGGCCGTCTTCCTCCCCGCGGTCCGGGGAATGGGCCTGCCACAAAAGTGCGGCAAGCACGAGCGCGGCAAGAACCGTTTGCGGCCCGTAATACCAGGGGGTTTCCGTGAACGGAAGGAAGAACACCGCCGAGTAAAAAATGTAAGTCGCCGTGCCGCCAACGAAGAAGGGCCAGAGGGGCCGGATGCGGTCGGCGGTACTGCGCCATCCCCGACTCACCGCCCCTGCCGCGAGCAGCACCCACGGCCCGATTGCCCCGACCGCGGCGTAAAGCCTGGCGGTCGTCAGCGGCCAAAGCACCTGCCGCGCCACCGTGCGCGCCAGCCCCACCGACGCCACCGATTCGCCCCGCCACTGCCTGGAGTAGAAGACCTTCGCCGCCCCGCTCACCGGCATGAGATGGTGGGTGGTAACGAGATTGACCGCCAGGTAACCCCCCGCGATCAGCGCCAGCGGGACCGCAAAGCAGACGAAGGCCCACCCGCGCCGCGGCCGGCGAAACACCTCCCACGCGAGAGCGGCGCTGACGGCCATGACCAAGAACATCTGGTCCGTGCGGCCCAGGAACAGCAGCCCGCAGAGCGTGCCGATCCCCAGCGCCGCCCGCGGGGAAGGACCGCCTTCCTCCGCCGCGGCTTCCGCGCGGAACCGCACCCAACTCGCAAGCAGCGCGCAGTAGAGCAGCATCGTCACGCCCGTTTCCAGCCCGTCCACCATGGTCAGGCGGAGGATCAGGAACCAGCCGACCGCGGCGAAGGTTGCCGGCACCGCGCCGAACAGGCGGCCAAGCGCGCGCACGAGGAACAAAGTCGCGCCGGCCAGGCAGAGGGCTTCCACGCCCAGCAGCACGCGGAAGGGCAGATCGCCGCCCGAAGGGAAAACCTTGTACACCGCGGCGCAGACGAGGAACCAGAGCGGCTGGTAGCCGTTGGTGAAGTGGATGCCGTCGAAGCTGGAGAAGCCGGTGCGGGCGAAGTGCATTGCCGGCGTGAAGTAGTAGAACGCGTCATCGGGAATGCGGACGATGAGCGATACGATCGGGGCGATGACAAATACCGCGCCCAGCGCGAGGCACCCGAGCGTGAATCCCCAGGCGCGCTGATTGATCGACAAACATCCGGTATCCGGCAGGCGTGCCATGGACAAGAGTCTCCCAATTCTCGGACGAATGCCCGGTCCGCCCCGGCCCACGCCCGATAATTTACGCATTTCCGGAGGCTTTCCCCCCGCAGCCTGATGGTGCCCCGATGGCGCGAGCGATGTGACGGTTCAGCCGCCGGACTGCACCTTGACCCGCGCAATCCGTAGCACATAATGAGCGTGGCGGATGCATCACCCGGATTTCGCTTCGAAGGTTTTTGCCCTGTCGAGAATACCCTGTTACTGTCGGCCGGGAGCGGGGTTTTATAAGGAGCGGTGAAATGAAAGTCAACACGGTAGTCGTGTGCGGCGGCGGTGGGTTTATCGGCGGGCATCTGGTCGCGGACTTGCTCAAAAAAGGCGCGAAACAGGTGCGATGCATAGACGTCAAACCGCTCGATGAGTGGTACCAAGTCCACCCCGAAGCGGAGAACATCGTCGCGGACTTGAACCTGCGCGACAAGGCGTTCGAAGCCTGCAAGGGCATGGACACCGTCATCAATCTCGCCTGCAACATGGGCGGGATGGGCTTCATCGAAAAGAACAAGGGCCTGTGCATGATCAGCGTGCTCATCAACACGCACCTGCTCATGGGCGCCCGCGAGCACGGCGCACAGCGGTTCTTCTACGCTTCCAGCGCCTGCGTTTACAACGCCGACAAACAGAAGGACAAGAAGCTCGACGTCTACCTGAAGGAAGAAGACGCCTACCCCGCTATGCCCGAAGACGGCTACGGCTGGGAGAAGCTCTTCAGCGAGCGCATGTGCCGCCATTTCCGCGAGGACTTCGGCGTCTCCACCCGTGTCGCGCGCTTTCACAATGTATATGGCCCCAATGGCACGTTCGAAGGTGGGCGAGAGAAGGCGCCCGCAGCCATCTGTCGCAAGGTGATCCACGCCAAGCTCTCCGGCGATCACTCAATTGAGATTTGGGGCGACGGCCTTCAAACCCGCTCGTTCATGTACATCTCCGACTGCCTCAAGGGGATCTACAGCATCACCGAGAGCGACATCATCGACCCGATCAACCTGGGCTCTTCCGAAGGCGTGAGCATCAATCAACTCGTGGACATCGTCGAGGACATCGCCGGTATCAAGCTCAAGCGTTCGTACAACCTGGACGCGCCCAAAGGCGTCAATGGCCGCAACAGCGACAACACGCTGATCCAAAAACTCCTCGGCTGGCAGCCCAACACCCGCCTGCGTGACGGGATGGAAAAGACCTACCGCTGGATCTACGACCAGATGGCCGGAAGATACCCAGCGAAGGCGCGGGAAGCGGTTGCGGCGGGAAGATAGAGAGATTTGCGATTGCCGATTTGCAATTTGCGATTGGAATTCGAAATGCGAAATCGGAGATTTGAAATTTGAAATCCGAGATCTCAAATTTGGAATCTGCAACTTGAGTTCCCCTTCACAATCGCAAATCGCAAATCGGCAATCGCAAATGTCCTCCCTTCCGACGCTCCTCGTCTTCAGCCAGACCTTCGTTCCCGACCCCGCGAGCGTGGGGCAGCACATGGCGGACGTGGCCTTTGAGATGGCCCGGCGCGGGTATCGCGTGCGGGTCTTTACCTCCGCACGCGGGTACGAAGACGCGAGCGTGAAGTACCGGCCGCGGGAAACACTCAACGGCGTTGAAATCCGCCGGCTTCCGCTCGCATCCTTCGGAAAAAAATCCCTCCCGCTGCGCGTGCTCGGGACGGCGATGTTTCAACTGCAATGCTTGTTGGTCGGGCTTTTCGCGCCGCGCGTGCGAGGGATTTTTTTCAGCACGTCGCCGCCTTTGATCGGGGTGATCGCCTCCATCCTGCACATAGTCCGGCGGGTGCCGATCGCATACTGGGCGATGGACCTCAACCCCGACCAGCTTATCGCGCTGGGCAAGCTCAAGCCGACGGATTTCGCCGCACGATTCCTGGAAGCGGTGAACCGGTTGATCCTGCGCGAGTCGTCGCTGATCGTCGCATTGGACCGTTTCATGGCCGACCGGCTGGAGGCCCGCGGGCCGCTGCGTCAGAAGATGCTGGTCATGCCCCCGTGGCCGCACGAAAACCATATAGAATCCGACGGCGGCGCGCTCGCACCGGAAGAGAATCCCTTCCGCGCCCGCCATGGCCTGAACGGAAAGTTCGTCGTCATGTACAGCGGGAACCACAGCCCGTCCAACCCGCTCGCCACATTGCTCAAGGCCGCGGTTCATTTCAAGGACGACCCGGACGTGCGATTTTTGTTCGTGGGCGGCGGCAGCGGAAAGCGCGAGGTGGAAGCCGCCATCGCGGAGCATCATCTTGCCAATTCCATTTCGCTCCCGTATCAGCCGTTGTCGGAGTTGAAGTATTCGCTGTCGGCCGCGGACGTACATGTCGTAGCGCTGGGCGACGACATGGTTGGCATCATCCACCCCTGCAAGATCTACGGCGCGATGGCTTCCGGCCGCCCGATCCTCTATTTCGGCCCGCGCCCCTCGCACATCACCGACATCCTCGACGAGCACGGCATCGGCCTGCCCGTCGCCCACGGCGACGTTGCGGGCGCAATCGATGCCATCGAAAAGTTCAGGAAGTCATCCCCCGCCGAGATGCAACGCATGGGCGACACGGCCAGATCCGTGCTCCGCCGGACCCTTAGCCAGCAAGCGCTCTGCGCTCGTTTCTGCGACCGCATGGAGCAGGCGCTCTTCGCGCGGGGTTGATTTCACACCGCCTTGCGCTTGGCCCCGGCCATCTTCCCCGCATCTGCATCCGCATCCTCCGCTTCGATCGGGAGATCCGCGTAAAGCGCCTGCTGGAAACAGAACGCCGGCACGGCAAGCACGATCACGCACACTCCCGCAAGGCACGCATGGCCGACCCGGTGGCCGTCGGTTTCGAGAATATTCAATGGAAGTCGCCGGGCAAGAAGGATCGCGGTGGAAGTCCCGGCCACGACCAGCGACGCGCCGTGCAGCGATGTCAGGATCATCACCGCGCCGCGGTACCACACGAGCACCGGCGCGCCGACTACCACCGCGGACGCGACCGAGATGAAGAAGCACGCCAGCGGGTTGGCCCCGCACGCCCGGGCGGCAAGCCACCCCGCGAGCGCGGCGATCAGGCCGATCGGCAGCGCGATTGTCCATCGCGTGAACCACCACGCCGCCATGCCGAACAGGATCGCGAACATGACCATCCCCGTGATCCGCGAATCGAGCACCTCCCCCACCGGAATGCCCGCGACCACGCCGACGATTACCCCGGCGATCGTCGTCATGACCCGAAAGACTCTCAATCCGAAAAACAGGTAGATGAACCCGAGGGCGATGGTCACCCCCGCCGACACCGCGGCCAGCGATTCCAACGGAATGACCAGTTGTGAAGGCAGGTCGAGATGCGGTGCAACGGTGTGCGGCAGCGTCATGGCGTCGCGCGCGTGCCCGGGGCGGCCGTCAGATCCCACGCCGGTTCGCGTTCCTGGCGACGTCCCTACTCTTCCGTGGCACGGGCGGCCCGCCCGTGGGCTCTTCGCCCGAACGGCACTTGCGTGCGAATCGCCCTTGCGACCGAATGTAACGCGACAAAGGGTCTGGCCTTCGAATCCGGAGGCCAGGCCCTTCGTCCTATGGGGACGTCATCAGAATAATCGGCCGATCGCCTTGAATTTCGTCACTTCTTCGGGGGCGGGCCGGCGGGGGCGGCGTTGTTCTGCTGGAACACAACGCCCAGAACCGTCGGGATAAGGATGACCATAGGAAGGAGGAACGGCTTGACCGCGAAGAACCGCGCCACCGCGGGGCTCACTTCGTGATACTTGAAGATCAGCCCGAAGACGCCAAAGACCAGCATCACCGCGCCCTGCAAACTCATGAACGTCATGACGCAGCCGCGGAAGAGGATGAACGTGAGGAGGCCGAAAAAGATCAGCCCCATCCCCGCCCCCGCCCAGGCGAAGCTTGGATCGAGGTTGAACGTCCGCCAGAGGCTCGCCCCCAGCAGTGCCCCGCAGAGCCCGCCCATGAAGGCCACGGCCCATTTCATTAGCGGCATGGCCGCCACGCCCGCGATAAACGCCCCGGTAATCGCCAGCGGGAGCACCGCGCCGGCCTTATCGCCCAGGCTCACGCCGAGCATCGCCCCGGCAGTCGCGGCGTTCAGCACAACAAGAATCTTGAAGATGTTGTATCCGAAGAGCAGATATACGACGCCCAGCAGTACAAGCAAGGCGGCCAGCCCCGGACCCATCTGCTGGCACCATGCGAAGAGATCGCCCTGAGCCGGCC
>JAQGHP010000013.1 GCA_028288775.1 Phycisphaerales bacterium
AGATGTCGTTCTCGATTTCGCTGGGGTAAAGGGTCGGCGCCCAGTTGCCGTCGTCGATCGTGCTCGGGTCTTCTTCGACCACCATGATTTTTTCGGCCGGGTGCTTGATGTTCGTGAGGCGGATGAGCTTTGTCTGATCCATAGTCCAGTTCGAGCTGAACAGCCAATTAAACGAGTAGCTGTAGAGATAGGGGCCGAATGATCCGATGTTGCGCGTGTGGTAGCTCACGTCGTCGCCGGGGCATTTCAATACCGTCGTAGACTTGTCGTCCAGATACTTCATGATCGGCGATTTGGTCACGTCGAGCCCCGGTTCCCACCAGATCCAGTCGGCGTAATAGTGGCCCAACGACAAGTCAGCCTGAAACGGGAAACGGTCCTCGTTGTCGTGGGCGTACATGACCATGGCGATGCCGATCTGCCGCAGGTTGCTGGCGCACGCCGTCTTTTGCGCGGACCGGCGGGCCTGACGCAGCGCGGGCATGATGAGCGCGATCAGCACGGCGATGATGCCGATGACGACGAGCAATTCGACAAGGGTAAAGCCCCCGCGGCGCGGAGCGGTGTGGTAGGTGCGAAGGCTCATGTGAAACCCTTCCTGTTCCTCGGACCGCATGAAATGGACAGGTACGCCAGTCGTGAGAACGCGATTGTACCATCGAATGCTTGCGCCACACACTGTTTTTCGTTTTTTGATAGGCCGCAATCTGCCAAGCGCTTACGTCTGAAAAGACCTATCCCACGCTCAGCTTTTCATCGAGCATCCGCTGAAGTCGTTCACCGGTCTTGCTATGCGGTCCAGTCTTCGACATGAAGGCCGGGAACCTGCTTGAAATCCACCAGGTTGCGAGAGAGAAGAGTTAGATTGCCCGCCAATGCGGTGGCAGCGATTCGTAGGTCCATCGTCCCAATCCGCACTTTTTGTGTGCGAAGCGAATTGAAAATGTCAGCGGCGGCAGAATCGAAAGATATGATCTGAGCTTCGGCGAAGTCGGAAAGGAGCCGCTCGAACATTTGATACCCGCGAATAACCGCTTCGCGGTCGCGGGCACGATTTATGAATGCGCTCCATCCGGAGGCTTGTTCGTGAAAGCTGATGATGGGAATGAAGAATTCCGTGGCCGTATAACGCAGCATGCGTTCTACGAGTCGTGCGTGCTCGGGCTAAGAGCGCCGTTGAATAATGCTGAGGTGGTCAGTGTCGAAGAGGAACATGTCAATCAATGGGCGCCGTGATCCGGCGCTTGTTCAGCGCGCCGTATTTCACGGCCGAGCCGCACGACTTCTTCAAATTCGGGGAACGCCTCCATCGAGCCGGTGATGCGGTCGATCCAGCTACCGGCAGCCGCGCCAGCTTTCAACTGTTGCTTTAACTCGGATACGTCTCTTTCGAGCAGCGCCAGCCGTTCCTCAATTTTCGTCGGGTCTGCCATGGATGCACCTCACATTCCAATTTGAATTCTATGCTAAATTTCAGCAGATTCACAGTATGACTGCGGCGGTCGGAATCTCACACCCACCCCATCGACCGCTCCACCGCCTTCGCCCAGCCCGCCAATAGTTTGTCTCGTTTTGCATCGTCCATCCGCGGCGTCCAGGTTTTGTCTTCGCGCCAGGCGTCGCGGAGGGCGGCGAAGTCTTTCCAGAAGCCCACGGCTAATCCTGCGGCGTACGCCGCTCCCAGCGCCGTGGTTTCCGTCACCTTTGGGCGCACGACGGGGACGTTCAGAATGTCGGCCTGGAACTGCATGAGTGTGTCGTTGACGGCCATGCCGCCGTCCACGCGGAGCGATGCGACCCGGACGCCGGAGTCTTTGTGCATGGCGTCGAGGACGTCGCGGGTTTGGTAGGCGGTGGCTTCGAGGACGGCGCGGGCGAGGTGCCCGCGGCCGGCGTAGGCGGTGAGGCCGGCGATCAGGCCGCGGGCATCCGAGCGCCAGTGCGGGGCGAAGAGGCCGGAGAAGGCGGGGACGAAATAGACGCCGCCGTTATCGGGAACGCTCGCTGCTAGCGCTTCCACCTCGGGCGACGTGCGGATGAGGCCCAGGGCATCGCGGAGCCATTGCACGAGCGAACCGGCGACGGCGATGGAGCCTTCCAGCGCGTAGGTCGCGGGCTCGTCATTCACGCGGCAGGCGACGGTCGTGAGCAGGCCGCTTTTGGAAACCACGGGCGTGGTGCCGGTGTGCAGGAGCATGAAGCAGCCGGTGCCGTAGGTATTCTTGGATTCGCCGGGCGCGAAGCAGGCCTGCCCTACCATGGCGGCCTGCTGATCGCCCAGGCAGCCGCAAACGGGGACGCGGCCGGCGAAGGGGCCGTCCGGCATCGTCGTGCCCCAGGCGTTGGCGTCGATCGAGGAGACGATCCGCGGCAGCATCGCGCGCGGGATGTCGAAGGCTGCGAGAAGCTCGTCATCCCAATCGAGCGTCCGCAGATTCATGAGCATGGTGCGGCTGGCGTTGGTCACGTCCGTGACGTGTGCCCCCTGCGGGCGGCCTTCGGCTTTCGCGCCGCCGGTGAGATTCCAGATGAGCCAGGAATCGATCGTGCCGAACGCGGCGCGGCCGGAGCGCGCGAGATCGGCTAAACCCGGAACGTTATCGAGCAGCCAGCGCAGCTTGGGCGCGGAGAAGTAGGTCGCGAGTGGCAGGCCGGTCGCGGGGCGGAAGCGGTTTTGCCCTCCCCCGCCGCCGGTCGCGGCTTCCGCGGCGTAGCGGTCGCACAATTCGGCGGTGCGCGTATCGGACCAGACGATCGCGTTGTGCAGCGGACGGCCGGTGATGCGGTCCCAGATGACCGCGGTTTCGCGCTGGTTGGCGATGCCGACTGCCGCGATATCGGAGGCCGCCGCCCCGGCTTTGGCCATCGCCTCGGCGACGACTTCCTGCGTGCGGTACCAGATTTCCAGCGGGTCGTGCTCGATCCATCCGGGCTGCGGGTAGATCTGCCCGTGTTCCTTCTGCGCCGCCGCCACGGGACCGCCATGGTCGAAGAGGATGCAGCGGGTGCTGGTGGTGCCCTGGTCAATTGCGGCCACGTATCGCGGCATGGATGGCCTCCAGGTGTTCTGTCCGAATCGCGGACGTGGCGTATTTCCTGCCCGTTGCACGCGCCAAGCCCGACCGGGCTGAGCTATTGTTTAGCCGCCCCGCTCGCGGGGCGTTTCTTCTTTCGCTAGCGCGAAACGCGCCTCGCAAGCGGGGCGGCTAAACTGCGGAGATCAAACGGGCTTGGGCCGCGCGAAGAGCAATATACCCGCGAGCGGCTTTGTCAGTAGACATTTTCACGTATGCCGCCTTACGGTCAGGAGAGTGAAAGGCGGTGCGTCGATGAGCCGCATGGCGGCACGCGAATCCGTTGGGGACGGCCAGTCCGATCAGGAGGCTCCGCAGGGTGTTGCCCGCCCGCAGGAGCGCCCGCCGGGCTCTACCGCTCCACCCACCGGTGAAGACCGGGCCCGCCCCCGTGATAGCGATGCCGCCCGCGTCGATGACGACCGGCGGACGCCTCCCAAGCCCCCGCTCTACAAGCGCCCGTGGTTCTGGATCGTGACGGCGGTGGTGGTCATCGGCGGCGGCGCGGGGCTGCTCATCTGGTGGCTTCATGCCCGCTGGAACGTCAACACCGATGACGCCTTTATTACCACGCATTATGTGACCGTCAGCCCGCGCGTCGCCGGGCACGTGACGAAAGTTTTGGTGGACGACAACCAGGACGTGAAGCAGGGGCAGCTTTTGGTGCAGCTCGACAAGAGCGACTTTGAGGAGGCGCTGAAGGGCGCGCAGGCCGCGTACGAGCAGGCCATCGGCCAGCGCCAGCAGGCCCAAGCGCAGGTGGTGGCGGCTAAGGCCACCGTGGCGAGCAACGAAGCAGACGTGGCCGCGGCCAAGGCGAACGCGGATCAGGCGCAGAGCGATCTCGAGCGTTACCAGAGCGCCGGCCCGCGGGCCGTTTCGCAGCAGACGTTGACCCAGGCGCAAGCAAATGTGCGAACCACGACTGCCAACCTTCAGGCGGCGCAAGCCAAGCTCGTCGCCTCGCAGGCGCAGGTGCGGCTGGCGGAATCGCAGGTCGTCGTAGCGGAAGGCGCGGTGCATAAGGCGCAGGCCGACCTCGAAAACGCGAAGCTCCAACTTTCCTACACGGACATCAAGGCCGCCGAGGACGGGCAAGTCACCAACCGCAATGTCGATCCCGGATCCTACCTGACGCCGGGGCAGGCGCTGATGGCATTGGTGCCGCCGAACGTGTGGGTGATCGCGAACTTCAAGGAGACACAGCTCAGGAACATGCGGCCGGGGCAACCGGCATCAATCAAGATTGACGCCTACGGCATCACGCTTCCCGGCCACGTCCAGAGCGTGCAGGCCGGCAGCGGCGCGGCGTTCAGCCTTCTGCCGCCTGAAAACGCCACGGGCAACTACGTGAAGGTCGTCCAGCGCGTCCCCGTGAAAATCACCTTCGACCGCCTTCCCGAACAGCGCCTCGCGCCCGGCCTGTCGGTCGTGCCGACGGTGGACACGCGCCCGCCGGAACATCAGTGACAGGAGTGGTCGCCGGCGTGCCGATTTGCGATTTACGAATGAAAGGCAAAGGACTCTTCGAATGACGCCGCTTCATTCGCATATTGCAAGTTGCAAATTGCAAACCGGCATTCCTTCCATTTTGCAGTTTGCACATTGCATTGCGTTTCCTCCCCCCCTTCCCTGGGCCTGGCCATGACCGCGGTCGCTTCTTCCCCGGTTGAGTCGCGGCAGCCCGCTTCTTCGGCCGCGGCGCCTGGCGTCAATCCTTGGATCGTGGCGCTGGTCGTGTCCATGGCGACTTTCATGGAAGTGCTTGACACTTCCATCGCCAACGTCTCGCTTCCGCACATCGCCGGGGGACTCGCGGCCACGGTGGACGAGGCCACGTGGGTGCTCACCAGCTACCTGGTCGCCAATGCCGTCGTCCTTCCCGCCAGCGGGTGGCTCTCCACCGTCTTCGGGCGCAAGCGCTTCTACATGACGTGCGTGGCGCTGTTCGCGGTGAGCTCCTTCCTCTGCGGGATCGCGACGAGTCTGCCGATGCTCATCGTCTTCCGCGTGCTGCAGGGGATGGGGGGCGGCGGACTGGCGCCCAGCGAGCAGTCGATCCTCGCCGACACCTTCACGCCGCGACAGCGGGGCATGGCATTCGCGTTGTACGGCATCGCGGTAGTCGTCGCCCCGGCAGTCGGCCCGACGCTCGGCGGATGGATCACCGACAACTACACCTGGCGCTGGATCTTCTTCATCAACGTCCCCGTGGGCATCCTGTCGCTGGCGCTGACACACATGGTCGTACGCGATCCGCCCGAGTTACAGGCCGCGCGAAAGCGCCGCCTGGCGGGCGGGCTGAAGATCGACTACATCGGCTTCGGGCTCTTCGCGCTGGGGCTAGGGTGCCTGCAGGTGGTGCTCGACAAGGGGCAGGAGGAAGACTGGTTCAGCTCGGCGTTCATCACCCTGTTCGCGATCGCCGCAGCGTTCGGGCTCATCGTTGGCGCGCTTTGGGAGCTGAACGTCGAGCAGCCGGTGGTGGACCTTCCGATGCTCAAGGACCGCACGTTCGCGATTTCGAATTTGGTCATGTTCGCGATCGGGGTAATTCTGTTCGGCAGCACGGTGGTGCTGCCGCTGTTCATGCAGCAGATGCTCGGGTACACGGCGCAGCTCGCGGGCCTGGCGATCACGCCCGGCGGGTTTGTGGTGATGGCGCTCATGCCGCTGGTGGGGTATCTCGTGGGCCACGTGCAGGCGAAATATTTGGTGATGTTCGGATTGCTCACGACGGCGCTGGCGCTGTGGCACATGACGGGGCTCGATTTGGACGTGAGCTTTTCGACGATGGTGTGGATGCGGATTTTCCAGGCGGCAGGGCTGGCGTTCCTTTTCGTGCCGACCAACACCGCCGCCTTCGCCAACCTGCCTCCGGAGAAAAGCAACAACGCTTCCGCGCTGCTAAACCTTTCCCGCAATCTTGGAGGGAGCGTCGGAATCTCGGTGGCGCAGACGCTGCTCGCCCGCCGCACCCAGTTCCACCAGAGCCGGCTCGCGAGCCACGTCACCGCCTTCAGCCCGTTCGCTTCGCGTGCGCTCGCCGGCACGACCCGCGTCCTGACCGGCCGGAGCGGCGCGGGCTCCACCCATCAGGCCCAAGGCATGCTCATGGGCATCGTGGAGCGGCAGGCTTCCATGCTCTCCTACATCGACGTTTTTCTGGTCCTCGCCCTCGCCAGCGCGGTGATGATCCCCGTGGTAATGCTCATGAAAAGCAACAAGCCGGGCCAGGGGGGCCGGGGTATGCACTAAGCGCAGCACGCCGCGCAGGAAGGAGTCGCAATGCTCTGCGCACAGCCCGTAATCCTGCCGAACACCGGCATTCTCGCGGCGTTCGATTGGACTTGGCTCGTCATCTTCGCATGCTTCGCACTCGTCGCCGCAGTCGCTGTCGCGATCATCATGCTCGCCGCCTGGATCACGGGCGGCTTCAACGAGTGACGACTCCGCGCCTGTCGGCTACGCACCATTCACGAAGCGACAGGGAGCCCGGCGATCGGCCGGGTCGTCCATCGGCTGGGCTTGCCGATCAGCGGCCAGGCGTGTTTGCCTAGGGCGATGGAGAGGAGATCGCCGTTGCGGCAGTTGACCGTGCGCGACACGAGGATTGCCACGCCCAGCGCCACCCCCGTGAGGAACCCGCCGATATGCGCCCAATGTGCGGTGGTGCCGTTGTTCCCCAGCATGACCATGATGGTGTCGAACGCGAAGTAGATCAGCAGCAGCCAAAAGCCGCGCATGGCGAAGATTTTCATGCCGATCCAGGTGCGAAAACCGACCGTGAACCCGATGAGAGTGAGCCGTATCCACATGGCGCAATAGACGCGGTGGGCGGGGAAGAGGACGAGGTACATTCCGGCCAGCCCGTTGATCGCGCCCGATGCGCCGAGCATCGGCGCCATGTGCCCCGCCGACAGCGACCAGAGGTAGACCGCCGCCGCGGCCACCGCGAGCACGGGGTAGAGCAGCGCCGTGAGCAGGTTGCCCAGGATCGCGTTCACGCGCGAGCCGAACACGATGAGGAACAGCATGTTGCCCGCCAGGTGCAGCACGAACCCGAGGATCGATCCGGTGTCGTGCAGCAGCGCGTGGGTCAACAATTGCCACCAATGGAATTGGCCAGTATCGGGCTCGACTTCGTCTTCGACCTGCGCGCGGAGCTCTTCCTTGGAGAGCGGCTCTTCGCGTGAATCGCCCGGCGCGTGCCGCGACACGCGGTCCTCGGGCGCTTGCTCCATCTTGCGAACCATCTGGTCGGTCAGCGCCGAGACGTCCGCGTTGCGCGGCCAGAGCATCAGGTTCTGTGCCCAGGGCGGGTCGCCGTTCCAGCAGGCGAAGAACACGATCAAGCTCACGAGCACGGTGATCGCGGCGATCGTCCAGATCGCGTAGGGCTTGTGCTTCCCGTAAGCGGCGGATGCCAGCGGGATCGGCAGCGGCGTGACCCACACGATCCAGCTCACGACGCGCAGCGCGGTCTCGGCGTTGCCGTAGACCGTGTTCTCGTCGAGCCCCTCTGAGGTGAGCAGCGGCCGGCCCGAAGGCAGGTGAATGCCGCAATCGACGCAGATCTTCGCCCCCGGCGTGAGTTGCAGATCGCAGCTCGGACAGATCGGCCGCGGCCCCGTCGGGACCAGCGCCACGGGCTTCACGGCCGCGCGCCGGAGTGTCACCGCGAGCGGCGCTTCCGCGATCGCGACTTCCACTTCAGCAGGCTCCTCGATCGCAGGCGCGATCTTGTAGTGCAGTTCGTATTCGCCGATGTCGATCACGTCGCCGTGCTGCAACGCGTGGGAGGTGATGCGTTGTCCGTTGACGAAGACGCCGTTGGCGCTGGCCTTGTCTTCGAGGGACCAGCGGGACGGCCCGAAATCCAGCCGCACGAGTTGGCAGTGGGACGGGGAAACGAGTTCGCCGGGCAGCGCGATTTGATTGCCTTCGCCCGCGCCCAGTTCGATCGGAACGCACCCGCCCAGCGGCATGAGCCGCCCCCTGCCCGTCGGCCCCGCCTTAATGAGCAGCGTCGCGTCGAAATCCCCCGCCCCCACCAACCCCGCGACGTCATCGGCGCAGGCGCAGACGATCTCCCGCCGACATTTCGGGCACGCGCGCGGCGCGTTGACCCGTGCCTCGTCGACGTCCACCGATTTCCCGCACTCGCATCGCACGCTGAACATAGAAACCCCGCAAGCGAAATCCCATGAAATGCGGGCTCACGATAGCGATGGGCGGAGTCAGCCGCAACGGAGCGAAGCCAGCCGCGAAGAAATGCGGAGAGGGACGCCACAGATGAACACAGATGGACACGGATAAGAACTCGGAAAAGGGGAGGCGTCTGCTCTGTCTCGACCCTCCCTATTTCGCCAATTCTTTGCGGAGCCCGCTTTAGAAGTCCCCGAGAAAATCGCCTTTGCTCGAAACCGCCTGAACGGGCGGAACGGAGGGTCGAGACAGAGCAGGAGGCGTCCATTTAGACCCGCAGGTGCGATGAAGCGTCGAAATCGCACGCGTCCTGCTTCCCGTTTCGGCCTCGTTTCCAGAACGCTGAAAAGGTTACTTGAGGCGCCTGCTAACTTTCCCGTCCCTTATACTTCTGCGTGCACATGTCCACCACGACCGTGCAGGCAAGAATCAGCACATCGTCCTCCCCGTCCGAGACGTCCACGCCATAGGTGTCGGTCCAGGAGAACCATTGCATCGACACTGCCGCCACCGGGCGGCCTTCGCAGTCGAACTGGTATTCGTGGGCGAAGATGTTGCCACGAATCTGCAAGTCCCCCGGCCCCGGCCCGTCGGCCCCGACGTCCACCGTGAAGCGATAGCTGGTCAGCGGTAGCCAGTTCTCCTTCACGACGGCAAACAGCCGTCCGCCGCGATGGATTTCGTAGGTCTTGCCCCACGAGAGCAACTTCTGGCGGATGAACGCCAGTTCATTGCCCTGCATGTCTTGAAAGGAGAGCTGGTCGCCGAGGCTGATCGCCTTGCCGTCCACAAAAAACCGATCCTGGCCCGCGGCGTCCTTGATCGTGAAGTCGTTGCCGAAGGCCCAGAGCTTTTGCTTCATCACGTAGCGCATGGAGTGAGTCCCCTATCTTAATTGTTGCGGCGCGCCGCAGGGCGAGCTCCCCCGTTCCGCCCATAGTCAGAAGCGGAAGAGGGTCAGAATTCATTCTAGCAGTATTATTTCAAATTCGATCCCCCATAGATTCCGGGAACATGATCACAACGCGTCCCGCTTTTCTGGTCGGCCGTATCTGGAGCCAGTGGTTTCGCATTACGGTTGCGGTGGTTTATGTCCTTTCGTCGGCTATTGCCAAACGTGGGTCCGCT
>JAQGHP010000020.1 GCA_028288775.1 Phycisphaerales bacterium
GTACATCGAGTGCTGGTACAATCGCAGGAGGCGTCACTCCGCGATAGGCTACAAGAGCCCCGAACAGTTCGAGGCAAGCCTCAATTGACGATGCTTTCGCCGCGCCCACCGTTCGTGGGGAAGGTCATTGAGGGAATATCCCGGTTCTACCTTGGCGTCTTGGCGCCTTGGCGGTTCAGATCTTTTTCCTTCCAGCCAGGCGAAACGTTCGGTAGCGCCGAACCTATGGCATACCACGCCAGATAATCATCCACCTTGGGAGTGCGGGGAATCGCGGTGACGTGTTCCAGCTTTACGCCGGGGGTCTGGAGCCAGCGCTTGCGCTCGCCTTCCTCGAGATAGACCCAAGTCCCCGGCGACACGTCTTCTGGAGCGAAGCCTTTCGGGAAATAGTTGACCCGTGCGCCGGCGTAGTAGAAGACCTCGGGCTTGGAGGTGACCGCCCCGCCGACGGCGACTACCGGGTTCTTCCCGACGATTTGCCTTAAGGTCCGGGCGGCGTGGATGCCCGACATATTGGAGCGGCCATAGTGGCGTTGCAATCCGAACGGGATGGCCGCCAGCACGATCAGCAAGGCAAGGCCCCATGCGCCCCGCCAGGACGCGCTCAGGCGGACAACCGTCAAACTGCACACGATGACCGACAGCGCCGCGCACGCCGCAAGAAGCGCCCGCGCGGGCAACAAAGGCCACGCGGCGACTGCGAGCACAATCGACGTCCCGGCCAGGGCGATCGCCGAGGCCCAGACAAATATCCTTAACCATTTGACGGCGTTCGGCCCCGCGGAAAGAGCTGCAATTGCCACCGCCCCCGCCAGCGGGCACAAGGGCGGCAGCATCACGTACTCGTAGCGCGGGTTGTCGGTGCCGGTCGCCAGGCACACCGCAAGCCCGATCAGCGCTGACGCGGCCAGCGCGCCGGCGATGCGCCGGCGGTTGGGCTCCATTGCGTCCCGGACCGCGGGGTTGAACCAGCAGCCGAGCGCGATCGTCACGGGCAGGCCGAAGGCCAAAAGTTCGATGACGACGAATGCCGCCCAGAACAGCGCCTGAAAGGAATGCGGGTACAGGTGGCTCGTCCCTTCGCGGACGCCGCTCAGGCCGTCGGCCATGGACACGCCGTGCGCCCGCAGGCTCGCCGATGCGGCATAGTAGTACGCGGCGAAGATCGCGCCGCCGAAGAGCAACGGCAGCCAGAACGCCGGATGGGCAATGCGCCCGGGCCGTCCCTCTTGAATCGCGGTTGCGAGGGCAAAGATCCACACGCCCAGAATGATCGACACCCCGCCGGGGCCTTTGGTCATGAGCGTCGCGCCGGTCGCAAGGCCCGCCCACAGCACCCAGACTGCCCGCCCCCGCCTGGATGCGAAGAACAATTCGATCCCGCAGAACGCGGCCAAGGCCGCGAAGAGCGTGTTGGTCGCGTCGATGTCGGCGACTTGCGACTGGCCCCAGAGCGTGAGCATCCCCAGCGCGCAGAACCCGGAGATCAGGCCGGCGGTCTTCCCGAACCAGCGCCCGCCGAACCAGCAGGCCGCGGAGCAGAGTAGCGCGCCGGTGATGGCGGAGGGCATTCTCCACACCAACTCGCCGCCGTGGCCGGCGATGGTCTCGGAGATTGCGATGAGCCACATGTGCAGCGGCGGCTTGGTAAGCAGCGGCTTGCCGAAGAGCATCGGCACCATCCACCACCCCGACCGCACCATCTCATGCGCCGGGAAAATGCGGTGCCCTTCTGTGCCCGCGATGGGCGTAATCCCCAGAAACGGGACGTGCATGGCCAGCGACAGGAGGAAGACCAGGAGCGGCGCGCCGGCGAACTTGCCGCCCGGCCGCGCGGGGGCGGTCGATGGATCGAGGTCAGTTGGGAGCGCCGGCGCGTTTGCCGGGGGGGTGGGCGGTGGGGTCATGGCACCACGTGCTGCTTTTCCAGTTCCGCCTTCCATTCCGGGAGATGGTTCTCGACGAAAGGAATGAGCTTGGGGTTGCCATGCGGGCGGTGGCCGTAGCGTTTGGCCTCGGCGAACGCTTCCTCCTCGGACTTGCCTTCGACCAGCATGCGATAGGTGGCGATCACGCCGCCCGTCCGCTGTGCGCCCGACTGGCAGTGAACGAGAACCGCCTTGCCTTCACGGTTGGCGTTGACGATGGCGGCGATGGCCTTGGGGTACATCGAAGGGTCGCCCACGCCCTGCCCGTTAAGCGGGAGGCTGATCCGCGGCACGCCCATTTCCGAAGCGATGATCGGCTCGGCTCGTGCATCGGAGTTGTCTTCGTAAGGACTGGAGAGATTAACGATCAGCCCGATGCGTTTGTTGGCCAGGGTCCTGCGCAGCACCTGCGGCGAGATCTGCCCGCTGCGGTAAATCTTCCCCGGTTCCACCACGCCGAAGTTCATGGGGAAGAATTGGTTCTGAAGTCCGGTGTTCCAGACGATGGCGAAGGTGATGATGAGGGCCGCGGGGATCGCGATGAGGGCGATGCGTTTCCACCGCCGACGGCCTTGGGGCCGGGCGGGGGATTTTGTGGGCACGGGTTGTGTTGCCGTGGGGGCCGTTCCGCCGGGGAAATCGGCCGCCGATGAGGGGGCACGCATCATGGGAAAGGGTAGCCGTCGGCGGGGCGCTTGGCAACCGACTCGCGGTTTCGTGGAAGCGCTTTCAAGACCTCAACCGTGACATGGGCGTCGCCCATGCTGAGGCGCGAAGTCAAAATATCTGCAAACACGGGCTCATTAATTGATCGCCGCCCGCACGGGCGACGCCCATCGCATAACCCGGTTCTGAAACCGCTTCTTCGCAGCGACTCATTGCTTTGTCGCCAGCAACACTGTCCCCGCCCCCAGGTGCGTGATGACTCGGGCGGCGAGCCGGGCGCCCGGAAGGACTTTCAACTTCGCAGGCCCGGGCAGGCGGTAGGCGAGCCAGTGGGGCTCGATGAAGCGGATGCTGAAGAGCGGCTGGAAGATTTCGCGGATTTCGCGGAGGTTGCGGTAGCAGGTGTGGTTGTCCATGAACCAGAACGCTTTGTCGATTCCCGCCTCGCCTTCGCCCCAGTTGATGCGCTTGGCGCGCGGGTTGAGGGAACGGGCGATCTTATAGTACACGCGCCGCAATTTTCCTTTGGGGAAGCGGTGGATGAGCGGCACGCACAGGTGCGGCTCACGGATGACGCCGCGGAGGGGGAAGATGCTGACCAGCGTGCCGCCCGGCTTGAGCACGCGGAATATTTCGTTGGCCGTGCCGGTCAGGTCGTGAATGTGCTCGAAGACCTGGTTGGCGACGACGAGGTCGAAGTGGCCATCCGGGAAGGTGAGTTTGTTGTTGACGATGGTGGTGACGTATTGGGATTCGGGGTCAAACGCGCGGATGAGCTCCAGGTCTTCCGGGCGTGCGCCGTCGTAGAAGGTTTCCGCGCCGTATGCGTCGATGCCGGCTTCGCGGGCGGTGAAGACCAGTCCCCCGTCGCCGCAGCCGTAGTCGAGGGCGCGGGTGCCGGGGCGGTTTTCGCGTTTCATCCAGTCGAGGAGGTAGCGGTTGTTATCCCGCAAATTTGGCAGATCGGGTTTTGCGGCAACGGGCATCGGGTACGTCTCCTCTGAAGCTCATTCCACGAATTGGGAACGGGGGAACCCTCTGCGCGGGCCAACGCATGAGTGCGGTTGCGGGGCGGGTGGCCGGCTAATCTTCGTCGGATTACGCGGTGCGAACGGCTTTGATTCCCCATTGTCCCGGCGACCCGAATATCTGCTGCCGAGAGAGCGATATTGTGATGAAACTGCCTTCCTTCCGCAATAAAAAATCGGCTCGTCTGTATTTCTAATGGTTGGTGACGTGCCCGAACGTGGAGTAGGTTTCATTCCGACGGGCCGATGCCGTTTTTATCGAAGGACGTACCCTATGCGCAGGTTGCCCAACTACAACCCGGCCGAGCATATGCCCCGCGCGGAAGACGCGTTCTTGTCCCGTCGCGAGATGCTCCAGCGCACCGGAATGGGAATGGGCGCGCTCTCTTTGGCGATGCTGCTGGGGGCAAACCCCGGCTCGCGGGCGATGGCCGCGGCAATCGCCAGCCAATCTCCACTCTCGCCCAAGCAGCCTCCGTTGATGGCCAAGGCGAAGCACGTTATCCACATATTCGCCAGCGGCGGGCCTTCGCACGTGGACACGTGGGACCCCAAGCCCTCCCTCGCCAAATACGCCGACCAAAACCTCCCCGGCCTGAGCGGCATCGCCTATCCCTCCCCGTTCAAATTCGAGAAGAAGGGCAAATCCGGGATCGAAGTAAGCGAGCTTTTCCCCGAGTTGGGCGGGTGCATCGACGACATGTGCATCATCCGCTCGATGTTCACCGACATCCCCGCGCACGACGTCGCCTCGCGATTCATGCACACGGGCTCCTTGCAGATCCCCAAGCCGAGCCTCGGGTCGTGGGTGGTGTACGGGCTGGGGACCGAAAATCAGAACATGCCCGGCTTCATCGCGCTGGGCGGCAAGTCGGAATTCCGGCAGGCCTCTTTCCTGCCGAGCTTGTATCAGGGCGTCGGCGTGAACTACTCGCGCAACATGCCGCTGAACCAGGTGCTGCTCAACATCCGCAATCAGTTCACCAACCCCCAAGACCAGCGATATCAGCTCGACCTCGCCCGCAAGCTCGACGTGATGCACGCCGAGAATTTGCACAAGGACGAGCAGCTGGATGCGCGGGTCGAATCCTTCGAGATGGCGTTCAAAATGCAGACCGAGGCGACGGACGCCTTCGACGTCTCCAAGGAGCCGCAAAATGTCCGCGACGCCTATGGCACTTCGGACATGGGCGCGAAGCTGCTCGTCGCCCGCCGACTTGTCGAACGCGGCGTACGCTTCGTCCAGGTGGACGCGGGCGGGTGGGACCACCACGCCAACCTCGAAGCAAGCCTGAAGAAAAAAGCCTCCGAGATCGATCTTCCCGCGGCAGCGCTGCTCAAGGACCTCAAGCAGCGCGGGCTGCTCGATTCCACGCTGGTGGTGTGGGGCGGCGAGTTCGGCCGCACCGTCACCCGCGACAACGGCGGCAACGCCAACCCCGGCCGTGACCACAACGGCAAAGGCTTCTGCACCTGGATGGCCGGCGGCGGCGTGAAAGGTGGCACCGTCTACGGCGCAACCGACGAATTCGGTGCCCGCGCCCAGGACAACAAGGTCCACGTCCACGACCTGCACGCGACGCTGCTGTCCCTGCTGGGCTTCGACCACACGAAGCTCACGTACCGCTACAACGGCCGTGATTTCCGCCTGACCGACAACTACGGCAACGTGGTTCGGGACGTGATCGCGTAGCGGCGGCATTTGGCCATGCGACGTGCCGCGGTGCGGAAAACCGCGAAGGTCGCGAAGCAAGACGCGAAGGAATGCGAAGAAGAGATGTCGCCACAGATGGACACAGATAAACACAGATGGGAAAGAATTTCCCGTGACATGGGCGTCCCGCCCATGCTCGATGCGTGCAGGTTTCAGGGAAATTCTGTCGCCAAACGCTTTGGTAGATCTGACGCACCACGCACGGGCGGGACGCCCGTGTCACGGGAGACCGTTTCACGTCCGCGTTTATCTGTGGCGATCGTTTTTCCCTCTTCTTCGCGTCTGCCTTCGCGCCTTCGCGGTTTTCCGCATCGCGGACTGTAGAAAGCGTAGAGGAGAACCATGCGCAAGAGTTTATTGTTGACGGCTGCGATCCTCTGCTCGGCGGTTACGTTCGCCCGCGCCGCGTCGGTCGTTCCTCCCACGACCGCTCCTGCCGCTCCCCCGGTGCCGGCGCAAGTCCAGGCGCTTACCCCCGAGCAATCCCAGTTCTTCGAAGCCAAGGTCCGGCCGATCCTCACGCAGAATTGCTACAAATGCCATAGCCTTGAGGCGGGCAAGTCCAAGGGGCAGCTCGTGCTCGACTCGCGCGAAGGATGGCAAAAAGGGGGCGAGCACGGCCCCGTGATCGTCCCTGGGGATGCCGCGGCCAGCAAGCTTGTTGGCGCGGTTGGCTGGTCCGATCCGGATCTTCAGATGCCGCCGAAGGAGAAGTTGAGCGATCAGCAGATCGCCGACCTGACTGCGTGGGTGAAGATGGGCGCGCCCGACCCGCGTTCCGCCGGGGCCGGCGGCGCGAAACTTACGGGGTTGAACGACAAGGCCCGCGCGCACTGGGCCTATCAGCCCGTGAAGCCGCAGGCGGTTCCGGACGTGCAGGAGAAGGGGTGGGTTCGCAATGCGGTGGATGCGTTCGTGCTGGCGAAGCTCGAGCAGAACGGGATGAAGCCCAACCACCCCGCGCCGCGCGAGGCGCTGATCCGCCGGGCGACTTACGATCTGATCGGGCTGCCGCCCACGCCCCAGGAGGTCGAGGCGTTCGTCGCCGACCGGTCGCCTAATGCCTTCGAGAAAGTGGTGGACCGCCTTCTCGCCTCGCCCCATTACGGCGAGCGCTGGGGCCGCTTCTGGCTCGACACCGCCCGCTATTCCGACACCACCGGCGCGGAGCAGGTTCGCCGAGAAGACTACCGCTACGCCTACGCCTGGACCTATCGCGACTACGTCATCAAGTCCTTCAACGACGACAAGCCCTACGACCAATTCTTGCAGGAGCAGATCGCCGCAGACCAGCTACCCGGAGCTGACAAGAATCCTGAGAGCCTCGCGGCACTCGGCTTCATCACCGTCGGCAAACGCTTCGCGAACCCCAACGACACGCTCGACGAGCGCATCGACACGCTCTGCAAAGCGACGATGGCCCTCACCGTCTCCTGCGCCCGCTGCCACGACCACAAGTTCGACCCGATCCCGCAGGCCGACTACTACTCGCTGCACGGCGTCTTCTCCAGCACGATCGAACCGGCGGATCTGCCGCTCATCGGCAAGTCGCCCGCAGGAAAAGACCGCGACGATTTCGAAGCGAAACTGGCCGATCTGGAAGCGAAGAATCGCGACATCTATTACGAACTTCTCGACTCGACCGGTGCCGAGTTCCGCAACAAGGCCTCCGCGTATCTGCTTGCCTTCCTCTACAACCGCAAGTCCGACGCGGCCACGCTCATCGAGCGCAACAAGCTTATCAACGAAAACAAGCTGGACCGTGGCATCTTCGCCGGCCTGCGCAACGTGCGGAAGGAAGACGGGATTTTCGCCCCATTGGCGCGGTTCCACGAAATCCCGCCGGACAAATTCAGCGAGGGCGCGAAAGACGTGCTCGACCAGATCGCGCGGGGCGAGGGCCGGCGCAAGCCGCTCAATCCACTGGTGGTCGCGGCGTTCAAGGACGTCTCGCCCGAATCCCTCCACGGCATGCCCGACGTCGCGGCAATCTATGGAAAACTCTTCGCCGGAATCGACGCGCAGGCGAAGGAGTACGTCAAGGCGATGAAGGCCGCCAAAGACACGGCGGCGGTCCCTGGCTTCGACCCCGCACTCGTCTCGCTCATCGAAATCCCGGCGCCCATCGAGCCCGCGCCCGCGATCACCACCGATCACCTTCGCGAGTTGCTCCCCAAGCTCCCCGTGCAGAACAACAATGCGTACGCACGATTCCAGTTCTCGGCCATCAACGAACTGGAGCTCACCCACCCCGGCTCACCCGCCCGCGCGATGGTCGTGGCCGATTCCCCGACGCCTCGCAATTCCCCCGTCTTCATCCGCGGCGAAGCAAACAACCGCGGCCCCATCGCCCCACGCGAGTTCCTGCAAATTCTGTCAGGCCCGAATCGCGAGCCCTTCAAGATCGGCAGCGGCCGTCTCGAACTCGCCCGCGCCATCGCCAACAAGGACAACCCCCTCACCGCCCGCGTACTGGTCAACCGCGTCTGGATGCACCACTTCGGCGAAGGCTTCGTCCGCACACCCGACGACCTGGGCGTGCAATCCGAGTCTCCCAGCCATCAGGAACTGCTGGATTATTTGGCGAACCAGTTCGTGGAAGAGGGCAACTGGTCCATCAAGAAGCTCACCCGCGAGATCATGCTCTCAAACACCTACCAGCAGAGCAGCGACACCAACCCCGCTTTCGCGCAGAAGGACCCGGAGAACCGGTTGCTGTGGCGGGCCAACCTCCGCCGACTCGATTTCGAGGCCATCCGCGACACGATGCTGGTCTTCACCGGCAAGCTGGATGAAACCATCGGCGGCAAGCCGGTAAACCTCACGGACGAGCCCTACAGCAACCGCCGCTCCGTCTACGGCTACATCGACCGCGGCCGGCTCCCCGAGCTGATGTCGCAATTCGACTTCGGAGACCCCGACCGCGCCAACAGCCGCCGGACTTCGACAATCGTCCCGCAGCAGGCGCTGTTCCTGATGAACAGCCCGATGAGCGCGGACGTTGCGAGGAAGGTGA
>JAQGHP010000026.1 GCA_028288775.1 Phycisphaerales bacterium
GTAGCCGGCGGCTGCTGTCACGACTACACGAAACAGAAAGACATCCTCACCAAAGGCATTTCCGCCCGCGCCAACGTGCAGTGGGAAATCGCTTTCGACCCCGACCGCGGCACGGCCCATAAGAACCCCGTGTACGAAAATCCGGATTGGGCCAAGGACTTCGACATCGTCGTTCACGACGAATGCTCGGCGGACGTGAAAGACCTCGATTTCATCGGCCGGGTGCTCAAGCCGCACAAGGACGGCCTGCCCGCCGTGGTGCTGCACTGCGGCATGCACTGCTACCGTAGTGAGGGGTTCCCCTACGTCACGCCGTGGTTCGAATTCACCGGACTTCAAACCACCGGCCACGGCGCGCAACAGCCGATCGAAGTCACCTACGTTGACAGCGCCAGCCCGATCACAAAGGGTTTTGAAAACTGGACGACGATCAACGAAGAACTCTACAACAACATCGCCGGCAAGGTGCTCGACACCGCCCATCCCCTCGCCCGCGGCAAGCAGGGGAACGACACCACCGTCGTCGCGTGGACAAATCTCTACAACAACAAGGCCAAAGTCTTCGCCACCACGCTCGGCCACAACAATGAAACCGTTGGCGACGCCCGCTATCTCGATCTCGTCACCCGCGGCCTGCTGTGGGCCTGCGGAAAGCTCGACGAATCGCACTTGAAACCCGCATCGCAGGTGCTCATCCATCCGCCCGTCGCGGCCGACCCCAATGCGCTCGTTCCACTGAATCTTGCGCTGGGGAAATTCGCCACGGCGTCTTCGAACCAGGGCGACGACCACGCCGCTTCGCAAGCCGTGGACGGGGACGATTCGACGCGGTGGTGCGCATCGGGCGCGGAGCTGCCGCAGTGGTGGAAGGTGGACCTTGGCAAGGCGCAGGACGTGACCAGCATCCGCATCACGTGGGAAGCCGCGGCCCAGTACGGCTACAAGATCGAAGGCTCCGCCGACGACAAAAGTTGGGCGCTGCTGGCCGATGAGACCAGGTCCGACAGCGCGGAGCAGGTCCGCAAACACGCGTTCGATGCGAAGGGGGTGCGATACCTAAAGCTCACCGTGAGCAGCACCGGCTCGGGGCAATGGGCGAGCATGTTCGAGTTCGAGGCGTTCGCGTCGAAAATGGTGAAATCATCCGAGCAACGTGGCTCATCCGCCGTGGCCCCGGGGCGCGAGGATGACCGCAAGCTTCTCGCGGGCGTAAAGCCGGCGAAGGGGTTTCACGTCAGCGTGTTCGCGGCCCCACCGGAAATCGGCTACCCGACTTGCCTCACGACTTCCCCTACCGGCGAGGTCTACGTGGGCGTCGATGAAAACGGCTCACTCGACACCAAGCCCGGCCGGGGGCGCGTCGTGCGCTGCATTGATTCCACCGGCTCCGGCCACGCCGACAAATTCAACGTCTTCGCGACGATGGACAGCCCTCGCGGGTTGCTTTACGACCACCATGTTCTGTACGTGCTGCATCCCCCCTGCCTCACCGCCTACTACGACGACAACGGGACCGGCACGGCAAACCGCTCGGAGGATCTCGTTACCGGCCTCGCCCACGACCTGAAATGGCGCGGCGCGGACCACACCACCAACGGCATCCAGATCGGAATCGACGGGTGGATCTACATCGCCTGCGGCGACTACGGCGCGCCAAAAGCCGTCGGCAAGGACGGCACGACCCTTCAACTCCACGGCGGCGGCGTGCTGCGCGTGCGGCCGGACGGGTCGGGCCTCGAAGTCGTCTCCCACGGGCAACGCAATATCTATGACGTCGCCATCGACCCGCTGATGAACATCTTCACCTGCGATAATACCAACGACGGCGACGGCTGGGACGAACGCCTGAGCCAGGTTTTCTCGACCGCAAACTTCGGCTACCCATCGCAGTTCATGCACTTCCCCGATGAGATCGTGCAGCCGCTGGTGGACTATGGCGGCGGCTCGCCGACCGGCGTGGCCTTCATCGACGAACCCGGCCTTCCCGCGGAATTCGGCCACGCCCTCTACACCTGCGAGTGGGGCCAGAGCATCGTCTATCGGCACCCGCTGTCTCCCAATGGCGCGACATACGCCAAGCCGCCGCGGACATCGTTCGTGGACATTCCCCGCCCGACTGACATGGACGTGGACGGGCAGTCGCGGATTTACATCTCGAGCTGGCGCGGCGGCGGGTTCAATTACGGCGGCCCGAAGATCGGCTTCGTCGCCCAGGTCACCCACCCCGATGCGGCGAACCTGCCCCCCTTCCCCGATCTACAAAAGCAGACCGATGCGCAGCTCGTGCAGCTCATCGCTACCCCGAGCCATTTCTGCCGGCTGCACACGCAGCGGGAAATCCTCCGCCGGGGGGACAAGCCGGTGCTTGATGAGGGCCTGGAGAGACTCGCCGCGTCCGCGAATGCGCCGCTCGCCCAGCGTGTGGCGGCGATCTTCACGCTCCGGCAACTACACGGCGCGGCATCAACCGATGCCCTTCTCAAGCTCGCGAAGGACAGCACGGTCCGCGAGTTTGCGCTGCGGGCGCTGGCGGACGATCAGAAACTGGCCAAAGAGCTGGCGACCAATTCCTTCGTCGCTGGCCTGACGGACGCCGATCCGCGCGTCCGCCTCCAGGCGGTGATCGCGCTGGGCCGGATCGGCAAGGCAGATGTGGCACAAGCGATGGTGCCGCTGCTGGCCGACAGCGACCCTGTCGTGTCGCACGCTACCGTCCAGAACCTCATCAAGCTGCACGCGGCGGAGGCCTGCTTCAAGGCGCTGGATTCCGGATCGCCCAGCATGGTGCCCGCGGCGGCGCGGGTGCTTCAGGCGTTCCACGAGTCGGCGGTGGTCGATGGGCTTTCTACGCGCCTGGCCAAAACCAATGACCCAGTCGTAAGGCAGGCCGCGTTCCGCGCGCTCTGCCGACTGTACGGCCGCGAGGCGGATTGGGACGGTAACACCTGGTGGGGCACGCGGCCCGACACGACCGGCCCATACTTCAAGGCCGTGACGTGGGAGCAGAGCGACAAGGTCCTCCAGGCGCTGCAAGGCGCGCTCGCCGGCGCCGACGGAGACAAGCCGGCAATGCTGCTCGAGCTGCGCCGGCATCGCGTGGAACTTCCGCAGGCCAACGCGATGATGCTCGCTCTCGCGGAGAAAGACCCGGCGTTCCGTGCGAAGGCTGTCGATCTGCTTTTGGGCGGCAACACGCAGGTCCCCGAAGAGGCCGTCGGTCTGTTGGAGGGCGTGGCCGAGAATGACAAGGACGATCCCACGTTCCGGGCCAAGGCGCTGGCGGCGCTCGACCGTCTGTCGGGAAAGCCCGCCGGGTTTGAGGCGGCGGTGCGGGCGTTTGCCGCATCAGGGAAGGGGGACGCGCCGGCCGGCGACCTCGTCGCCGCCCGCAACGCGTTCATCAAGGACGGCAAAAACGCCCGGCTGATTCCGCAGTGGGCCACTTACACCGCTTCACAAGATCCCGCCGTTCGCGAGCTGGCCTATTCCGTGCTGCTCTACGTGAGCGGCCCAGCCAAGGCCCCGACGGATGTGAAAGCCGCCGCCGACAAGGCAGTGGAATCCGCGTGGGCCAAACCCTCAACCTCGGCAAGCCTGCTGCGCGCCGCGGGGCAGACGCGATCGATGCAGGTCGCGTTGCAGGTTCGCGCTCATTTGAACGACACGGATGCCGACGTAAAACAGGCGGCGGTGTACGCCGCGGGCCAACTCCAGCTCGACAAGCCCGCCGCCGGCGGCATGCCGCTGGTCAGCACGATGAAATACGAGGAAGTCGTGGCCGCGGCCGCGAAGGAAAAGGGTGACGTGAACCTGGGCGCGCAGCTCTTCCAACGCCAGGGCTGCATCAACTGCCACACCGTCGCCGCCAACCAGCCGCCCAAGGGGCCATTCCTCGGCGGCATCGCAACCCGCTACAGCCGGCCCGAGCTGCTCGAATCGATACTCAAGCCGAGCGCCAAAATCGCCCAGGGCTTCGAGACCCACTGGTTCACCCTGAAGAACGGCGACCGCCCCATGGGCTTCATCGTCCGCGAATCCGGCGACTCGGTCGAACTGCGCGACGTCACCGGCGTCAGCACCATCCTCCCCATCAAGGACGTCATCAAACGCGGCACCCTCCCCACGTCCGTCATGCCCGAGGGCCTGGCCGATAACCTCACCGTGCAGGACCTTGCTTCAATCCTCGCGTATCTGGAGTCGCTGAAAGGGAACGCGAAGTAGCCGGTTTGCCGTCCGCCTTCCGCGGCAATATTACAAAAGTTCCGTTGCACTTACGGGGTGCCGGCGCTATAATCCGCCCATCCTGATTTTGCTTGCATTGTAGCACTTCTGTGGAATAGTCAGGGTTAGTCGAAGCAGTGCGGCAATTCCTTTCGGGGTTCGATTCGCGAAGTGGAGCATTTCATGTCACGAAGGCGCGCGTTTACCCTCGTCGAGTTATTGGTCGTCATCGGGATCATCGCGCTGCTGATCTCGATCCTGCTCCCCGCCCTCAACCGCGCCCGCGAGCAGGCGCGTCGGGTGCGCTGCCTCTCGCAGCAGCGGCAATTGACCATGGCGTGGATCATGTACGCTGACACCCATAAGGGCCGCATAGTCTCCGCATACACTCGGCCTCTCTCGGATGCCAATTTTAACGACTGGTGTACAGCCGGCGATTCACTGAACTGCCTCAGCGACGGACTGCTCTGGCCCTATCTCAAAAATGCAGAAGTTTACAAGTGCCCCAACGACCGAATCAATTACTTCCATACGTACTCGATTAATAGCTGGCTCAACGGAGAGGGAAACCTTGTCGACCCGGACCCTGCCATTATAAAGAGGATGTCACAGATCAAGTATACATCGCAGACTTTCGTATTCGTCGAGGAACTGGACCCGCGCGTGAACGGCTATCTTATCAATTCTTTCTGGATCCCGCCCTACCCGAGCAGTTCCTGGGGGGATATTCCCGCTCCAATGCACGACACCGTGGGAATTCTTTCGTTTGCCGACGGCCATGCCCAAATGTTCCAATGGAGCGACCCGCGTACCTGGCAGCGAAAGGACACTTTCGGCACGCCTACTCCAAATGACCCAGACCTTCTGCAATTCCAGGGATGGTGCGGGCACGCGCCCTATCCGCCCGGCTATCAGCCCGGCTGAACGCGGGCTCACTTCATCGGCGCGCCCTCCAGCGGCATTCCGCCAGTCTGCAAAATCTGAAATTCGTGGATGCCGTGGCCCTTGGCATCCCGGTAGGTCCACACCAATTTCTTCTCCGGTGTCACTTCCAACATTTTCACCGCGCCCGGTTCCCCGGCGCCGTAGCTGGTGATGACCGTGTTGCCGTTGGGCAGGCGCTGCGCGCCGCACGGGTCGTTGAGCAGTTTCTCGGGGAGGTCGTCGTTGGTGAGTTGCCAGACGATTTTCCCGTCCTTGTCCACTTCGATGCTGGTCTTGCCGTGGGTGCAGTTGATGAGCGTGTTGCCGTTCTCCAGGCGGATCGCGGTAAACGGCCAGCACTCCGCCGGGGATTCGGGGGTCTTGGCCTCCCAGGCAATTTTCCCTTCGGGTGTGTACTCCCGCACCACCTTGTCCAGCAGTTGCGGCACAAGGTAATTCCCGTTCTTTAATTTCCGCGTCATGCGCGTCTGAAGGTGCAGGTTCTGCGTCTGCGCCTGAATCGGCACTTCGCCCACGATCTTCCCAGCGCGATCGAGTTCGAGAATCCGCGGCTTGGCCCCCGCCTCGGTGACAAGGATCCGCCCGTTATCGAGCAGTTGGACCGTGTTCACCTCCGACTGCGTCCCCTTCCATTCGAAGACGGTTTTGCCTTCCCGCGTAACCTCGACCGCCCCGCCACCGGGGAAATCATTGTCCTTGGTGACGGCCAACAGAATATTGCCGCTCGGGAGCACCCAGCCGTCGCGTGTGTTCTTCGGATAGGACCAGGTGACCTTCCCGTCGGCGTCCATGATGTACGTCTCGGCGCCAAGGGCCAGGAACGAATGGGTGACATTCTGCGCCGACTCCTGCTTGGGGCTGGAGATCGCCTCGGCGTCTTTGCCGCGCGCCGAGGGAACAGAAAGCAGCAATCCTGCAATGGCTGAGGCAAGTAGGCCGCGACGAGACAAGGTTGAACGGTTCATTTCTTCGAGCACTTTCTCCCTTTCCCTCGTACTCGAGGGAAAGGGCAGGGGTGAGGGGCGGGACGCAAAGTTGCGCCGTCATGGCACGAGTTTCTAACCCGTGCGAAATGTGTGGAACGTAAGCGAACTCCAAGTTCCATGCACCGAGCACGGGTTGAAAACCCCGTGCCACGAGAAGATCTCTCTACCGAACAGGAGAGTCCCGTAGGGTGGGTGTACTCGCCCACCATGTGTTCAAACGGTGGGCGAGTACACCCACCCTACATGATCTATCGCAATTTGGAGGATGCACAGTCCTCAAAACCCGTGCGCTCCACCCTCGCCCCGGCCCTCTCCCTGGGAGGAAGAGGGAGCAGCAGCATCACGCGATAATCGCCTCGATTACGTCGCCATGCACGTCCGTCAGTCGCATGTCGCGGCCGCCCCAGCGGTAGGTGACGCGCTTGTGGTCCATGCCCATCAGCCGCAGCATGGTGGCGTGCATGTCGTACATTTCGACTTTGTTTTCGACGACCTTGTAGCCGTACTCATCCGTTGCGCCGTAGACGGTGCCGCCCTTTACCCCGCCGCCAGCCATCCAGATCGAGTAGCCGAAGGGGTTGTGGTCGCGGCCGTCGCTCCCCTGCGAGAAGGGCGTGCGCCCGAACTCGCCGGCCCAAACGACCAGGGTGGATTCCAACAGCCCGCGCGACTTGAGGTCCTTGAGCAACCCCGCGATCGGCTGATCGACGGCAAGCGCGTTGGCCGTGTGGCCGGATACGAGTCCGCCGTGCTGATCCCACCGGTCGCCCCCCGCGGCGGGGCAGGTGAGTTCGACGAACCGCACGCCGCGTTCCACTAGGCGGCGCGCCAGCAGGCATTCGGTCGCGAAGGTGCGCGTGTGCGGGAACGCGGCGTCAATTCCATATAGCTTCTTCGTCACTTCCGATTCACCGGATACGTCCATCAATTCCGGCACCGCCGACTGCATCTGAAAGGCCAGCTCGTAGTTCGCCACCGCCGACTCGATTTGGTCGGCGTGGCCGAGCTTGCCGAGCAATCCGTGATCCATGTGCGCCATCAGCTCCAGCTTGTTGCGCTGCAACCGCGGCGTCGCCTCCAGCGGCCGGATGTTCGCCACCGGCTCCGCGGCCGGTTTGAAAATCGAGCCCTGGAACGAAGCCGGCAGGAATCCGCTATTGAAATTGTCGAGGCCGCCGGGTGGGATTAAGCCGCCATTAACGACGATGAACCCCGGGAGATTTTGCGACAGGCTCCCCAGCCCGTAGCTCACCCACGCCCCCATGCTCGGCCGTCCCTGCTGGCCATTGCCGGTGTGGAGGAAATAGTTGGCGCTGGTGTGTTCGGAAAAGTTGCTGGTCATCGAGCGGATGACGGCCATGTCATCGACGCATTCGCGCACGTAGGGGAACAGGTCGCTGACGGGAATGCCGCTCTTGCCGCCCGGCTTGAACTTCCAGGGGCTGCCGAAGGTGTTGCCGTTGTTGTTGAACTGCGTCGGCTCCTTCTTCATCTTGAAAGGCGTGCCATGCTCCTTCGTGAGCAGCGGCTTGGGGTCGAAGCTGTCCATCTGGGACGGGCCGCCGTCCATGTAGAGGAAGATGACGCTGCGCGCCTTGCCGACAAAGTGCGGCGGCTTGGGAGCCATCGAGGTCAATCCCGCCACCGCGCCCGAGGCGGATTCGCCCAGCATCGCCGCCATCGCCACCGCGCCGAACCCGCCCGCACAGCGCGCGAGCATCTGCCGTCGCGACAGCGGCGCTTGCATGAATCTTCCGCAATGGTGCATACCACACATCCTTCAAGCGGAGCGCGCGATCGCGTCTGCCGCCCTTCGGTCTTCAGTTCAGGAAAATAAATTCCTTCGCATTCATCATCGCGTGCGCGAGATCGGCCCAGACGCGCGCATCCCCCAGCCGCCGGTCCGGCGGAAGGCCCATCTCTTCGCCCTGCTTTTGCAGGAACGCCATCGCGTCGCCGAGTTCCCCGTCCGCGGGGCTTCGCCCGCAGGCGCTCAGATACATCCGGGTGATGCGCTGCTCGGGAGTAAGGTCCTTGTCGGCCAGCACACGGGCCGCCCAGGTTTTCGCCTGTTCGAGCACGAACGGATCGTTCATGAGCGTGAGGGCCTGCGCGGGCACGTTCGAAACACTGCGGCGGCCCATCGAGCTGAACGGGATGGGCTGATCGAAGGCCAGCATCATCGGCGAAAGAAAGTTCCGCCGCTCGGCGAGGTAGATGCTGCGCCGGCCCGCGCCGTCAAGTGGTCCGCTGGGCGGGCGCCCGCGGCCTTCCATGAAGGCCGTCAGGTTTACGTCCACCGATTGCCCGAAAAGCCGCCGATCGAGCCGGCCCGAGACCGCGAGCATTTCATCGCGGATCGATTCAGCCTCCAGCCTCCGGACGTGCGCGCGGTGCAGGAGGGAATTGTCGGGATCGGACTGCTCGGCCTGCGGGTCGGTCGCCTCGCTCGCCATCTGATACGTGTGCGAGAGCATGATCGAACGGGTCGCCTTCTTCACCGACCATCCGTCTTTCACGAACCGGTCGGCCAGGTAATCGAGCAGCTCGGGGTGCGTGGGCGATTGCCCGAGCGCGCCGAAATTGTCGGTGGACGCGACGATTCCGCGGCCCAGCAGATGGTGCCAGATGCGATTGACCATCACCCGCGCGACGAGAGGATCGTCGGACGGGTCGGTGAGTCGCCGGGCTAGTTCGAGTCTCCCGCTAGTATTCGACGCGGCGGGGAACTCGTCGGCGCACGCCATCGCCTCGAGAAACCGCCGGGGGGCGGGATCGCCGGGCGTCTTGTGATTCCCGCGGATGAAAATGTGCTCGTCGATACCGGTACCATCCGCGGCGGCCGTCACGCGCATCGGCTCGGGCATCGAGGCCGCGACCGCGTCAATCTCTTTCTTGCAATCGGCCAGCTTCGATTTTGCCGCGGGGTCGATCTCGATCAGATTGTGCTCGAGCGCCCAGTTCACAAGCTCACGCTGCCCGGCGTCCGCCTTGCCCGCGCGCCATTGCCCGACCGCTTGCGACCACGCGGTTCCGTACGCGGCAGCCATTGTTTCGGGCGAACTCGCGCTCGGGTCATTGAGAATTCCGCCTGCGATTGCGTTGGGCATCGCGGCGGGCTCGGGGCTTCCCTCGTCCGCGAAGCGGATTTGATCGACGGCGACATACCCGTTGCCGTCGTCGATAATCTCGATGTACGCGCTGTGCCCCAGATATCGGCCGACATCCTGGCCCTGGCGGTGCCAGACGAATTTTCCGCCGGTGTTGACGTCGAACAACGCGCCGCCAAAAAGCAGCGGCTGATAGAAGTCCATCCAATATCCGTCGATCACCAGATGCACCCGCGCGCCCGTGCCCGCGATGCGGTAAAGGATCTGCGGCTTGGTGAGGGTAAACGTCGGCGAGCGAAGCACGCCCTTGAGGCGTCCCGCCAGCGCCCCGCTGTGCGCTACGCCCGCCGGCAGCGCCCGCAATTGCCCGGCGGAGGAATCCCATTGCCCGGCCTGCGTCGGCCCGGAACCGAAAGCCCAGCCGCTGATGAACCAGCCGTTATAGTTGCCGTCGGTAAAATCCTTGAACACCGTGGTCGCCGCGGCGGTTTCGCCGGCGCGCTTCTGCTGCTCCGTCCATCGTCGCTGCGCCGCCTGGCGCTTTGCCATGATTGTCTCGGGCGACGCGTCCGGAGTGAGATCACTCATTTGACCCCAGGCGAACAGTGGGTGCGTCGGCTCATTCACGCCCTTCTCGCGGCAGGCCGCGACCCACCGGCCGAGCTTCGCGGGATCCAGCTTTGCTTCCCTCGCAATGTCTTCAAGAGAAGGATGAGCGGGCGAACTGCTGCCGGAGATTATCTCGCGCGAGGCCTTGAGATAGCGGGTGAATTCATCTTGTGCCCCATCGCCCTGCGGCAGCGCCGCGGCCAGCGCGGCACTCCCCTTATCGCTGATCGCCTTCAACTCCGCCGCCGCCGCCTCGATCTTGCCATGCCGGTCGAGCAGCGCTTCCTGCTGACGCGTGCTTTCCAGGAACCCGGCGAGGGAATAAAAATCCCGCTGCTTGATCGGGTCGAACTTATGGTCGTGGCACCGGGCACAAGCGATGGTGAGGCCGAGGAATGTCTTGCCGAAAACGTCGATCTGATTATCCACCCGATCGGCTTGGTGTTGGCGCACGTCAACCGGGGAATGGACCTGCTCGCCCAGGAACCAAAACCCGGTGCCGATGATCGATTCGTTGTACCCTTCCGCCGGGTTCATGCGGGGATGCGGGAGCAGATCGCCGGCGACTTGTTCCGTGACGAACTGGTCGTACGGGACGTCGGCATTGAAAGCGCGAATCACGTAGTCGCGATATTGCGAGGCGTCGGGAATGGGGAAATCAAACTCGTGGCCGTAGGTCTCGGCGTATCGGGCGAGATCGAGCCAGTGCCGCGCCCATCGCTCGCCGAAATGCGGGGAATCCAACAGGCGGTCGATCACCTTCGTGAACGCATCGGGCGACGCATCCGCGACGAATGCCTCCACATCTTCGGGCGTGGGCGGAAGGCCCGTCAGGTCGAAGCATGCCCGGCGGATTAGCGTACGTTTCTGGGCGGTCCCGGCGGGCTTCAAACCCGCCGCGTCGAGCTTCGCGAGAATGAATTGATCGATGGGGGAAATCGCCCAGGCCGCGTCCTTCGCCGTCGGCGGGACTTGCGCCCGCACTGGCTGCCATGCCCACCGGCCGATCTTCCGCTGCAACACGTCCGCCGCCTTTGGGGAGGATGCGCCGGGCGCCGCGACGGCCGAACCGCCCGGCCACGGCGCGCCCATTTTGATCCATTGCGTTAAGTCGGCGATTTGCTGGTCGGTGAGCTTCCCCTTGGGGGGCATCTGCAGATCAATGTTGCCGTAGCCGATGGCCTCGATGAGGCGGCTCTGCTCGGGGTGCGCGGGGACGATCGCCGGGCCGTTATCACCGCCCTTGAGCAATCCCTGCAAGCTGTCGGCGTGAAAACCCGCTTTGAGCTTTTCGGCCTGGGCCGAATGGCATTTGAAACAACGCTCGGCGAGAACGGGCCGAACTTTGGACTCGAAGAACGTCGCCGCAGCGTCATTGGGTTCCGCGGCGACGGAACGTGCCGCTGACGCGAGCAACACGCAAAGGAAAACAAAAACTTTTCGCGTCGGCATTCTTCAACTTCCCAATAAAACAGGGCGGCAGCCCTGCCTGCACCCGGCAAATCTACTACTGCCGATTCCCCATTGTTGTTTTGCGACATTCCGCGGCATTACACTATCCGCGATGCGCAAGCTTGCCGGACCCAGGGGACGACTCATCAGTGGGCACCTCCCCGATTTCCGGCGAGACCGGCTCGCATTTTTCACGCACTGCGCCCGGACCTACGGCGACGTGGTGCCCCTCCGCATCGTCCACCGCAAATGCCTTCTGATCAGCGATCCCGAATTGATCGAGCAGGTCGTGGTCAGCAAGTCAAAGAATTTTATCAAGCATTTTGGGCTAAGGATCTACAAGCCAATTTTAGGCAACGGGCTGGTCACTTCCGAGGGAGAGCTTTGGCGGCGGCAACGCAAGCTCTCAGCGCCGGCATTCCAGGCGGCACGGTTGCCGGCGTATGCGCAGCTGATGGTGGCCGCGACACTTGAATCGCTGGCGACTTGGCCAGCGGACGGGGTTCGCGACGTACACGCCGACATGAGCACGTTGACGCTGGAGATCGCGTGTAAAACGCTGTTCGGGGCGGCGGCGCCGCCGGATGCGCGAGCCGTGGGCGGCGCATTGCTTGATGCGATGGAGGCGTTGGGCCGGCGCATTCGCCGTACGGTGCCTTTGCCGGAATGGCTGCCAACCCCGGCCAACCGCCGGCTGTGGAAGTCCATCGCGACGCTTGACGCGATCGTTCTTGCGATCATCGAGCAAGGCCGCCGGGCGGGGCAGGCCAAATCGGCGGATCTGCTCTCCATTCTCCTTCGCGCTACGGATGACGACGGCGCGTCGATGAGCGATCTTCAGCTACTCGATGAGGTCCGCAC
>JAQGHP010000057.1 GCA_028288775.1 Phycisphaerales bacterium
TTCCCTTACGACATTCATATGATGATTCGATGCAATGATGCGCCAGCGCTTGAAAACGCGCTCCACCGATCTCTTCATCGACTGCGGATCAATAAGGCGAACCCGCGAAAGGAATTTTTCCGCCTGGACGTTGACGAGATTGTGCAAATCGTCAAGCAAAACCACGGGGAGGTCGAGTACGTCGCTGGAAAGGCCTTAGAATACCACCAGAGCCAATCCATGTCGTCTGAAGATCAATTGTTCATTGAGCAGGTTTTCGAGACCGTTGCGAAGGAGGACGGGCAGGCGCTCGCAGAGGATTAATTATTGGCCGATGTCGACGAAGGGAGTCGCCTTAGAACGCTGGCGCAGTGGTTCTGATGAGACCGTCCCGCTACCCCGATAGAAATCCCGTCATTGCCCCGAGGTCAGGGCGGTGGCCGGCGTGCTGATTTGCACCCGGCTGACATGATGACTTCCCGTGCTCGCGAGCGCCGACCCAGTTGCGGCCGGGCGGAGGAGGGTGATCCGCTTTGCGCCGAACTCGGCTACGTAGAGCGCGCCCGTCGCGGGGTCTTCGGTCAGGTCTACGGGATTGACGAAGTGGCTGGCGCCTTCGATGCCGGTGATGGTTTCGGCGACGTCGCCGTTGCAGTCGGGGGATAGGGCGATGAGGTCGTCGCCGCCGCTGAAGCGGGTGAAGAGGAGTTTGTGGTTGAGTGCGCCGTGGAAGGCATTGCCTTGGTATTCGATGCCGCCGCAGGGGGAGAGGTTTTTGCCGAAGCTGTAGATGGCGGGACGCCAGTTTCTATCGGGGTTGGTTCCGGCGGGGTAGTCGCGGGTGGGGTAGAGGCTGGGGCCATCGCCCGCGGCGGGGTTGCCGCCGTTGAGGACGTACTCGGCTCGCGTGGGGTTGGGGTGGCCGTTGTAAGTGCCTTGCTCAATTTTGAAGAGGAAGTCGTCTTCGGTTTGGCTGACTTTTTCGATGGATGCGACAACGGGGCCGTCGTAGGGGCCGCGCTGGGCGGCGTCGATGCGGGGGAGTTGGCTTGCGCCCACGGCGGGGGTGGCCGGGGCGTTGCCGCCGGCGGCGGAGCCGTTGATGCCGGCGTAGAGGCGGCCGTTGGAGTGCCAGACCAGGTCGAAGCTGTTGCGCACGCCGGTGGCGTAAATCGTCAGGGGGGCGGCGGGGGCGAAGGGGTCGTAGTGGCCGTCGTCCTCGGTCTTCACGTCCAGCGGAAGCGTGCGGCCTTCCAGCGCCTTTACATCCAGACGAAGAATGGCCGCCGTCAGCAGACGCTCGGGGCGGTAGCCCCATTTGTGGTCGGGCGCGCCCATGGCGGTGTTGCCCGCCTGGCAGAAATAGAGCGCGCCGTCGGGGCCGAAGACGGGCTGATTGTTGAGATGGTCTTTCGCCGCCCGGGGCAGGCGCACGATGACGTCCTGGTATTGCGCGAGATCGGGGCCGGACAGGCGGCTGATTTTTCCGGTCCAGTCCTCCGCGCCGCGGATCGCCTGCTGGCCCTGCTCGCCCTTGGGGGGAAGCTGCCCGTGGCTGACCCAAAGCACGAGGCTCGTCGCAGTCGAAGCGGGGTCGAAGGTCATGCCGGTGATGAGGCGCAGCGCGCCGTTGGCGGTGTTGATGGTGTCGATCTGCTTGGCATCGGTGAGCGTGCCGTCCGTGTTGATCGTGTAGCGGAAGATCAAGCCGGCGAGCGTGCTGGCGTAGAGGGCGTGATCGGGGCCGATGGTCACGCAGGTGAACATGTGGCCCGTGGCGGCGGGCAGCGCGACCTTCTCAAACGCGGCGGGGAAATCGGCCAGCCGCGTGCCGGCGGAGGTGAGGAACGTCGCGCGGTAAGGCTTGAACGAATGCCCGCCGGTGTCGTGGGCGGCGGACGTCACTTCAAACGTGTAGCGCGTGCTCGGCTCCAGCGCCTCCATCGGGCGGAGCACGATCGCATCCCCCGCGCCCGAGGTGTTGACCACCGCGGGAATCGCATGGCGGTCGGCGGTGCGGTAGAGCTGCACGGAAGCGGCGCTGAGCGAATCCCCCGCCACCACATGCCCGGCGAAGGGCAGCTCCACGTCCGCGGCAATAAAGGCGTCCGGCAGGACATTGTCATCACGGTCGGCGGGGCGGGTGCGGATGATCGACGGGGCGGGCGGATAATGATGCACGCCGTAGTCGGCGTTGACGAGGCGGATGGCGCGGGTCTTGTATCCGCGCCCCTTGGACCAGGCGCAGACCAAGGCGATCGCGATGCAAAAGCCAACCATTGCCCCGCGGAAAATGAGGCGGCCGCGGGAGCGGCGGGTTACACAACGGCTTGTCGGGTGCATCTCTATCTCTCGCTCCTGCTTACCACTTATCGGTCAACTCCCGTAGGCAGTTGACCGCGAGCAGGCCCCCAGCAGCTTACTTTCGAGCTCCACGAGGATGATTATACCCCACGTTTGCCGCGTCCGCCCATTTTTATTGGGCCGTCGGTCAGTGGCTACCGCGGTGCGTTAATCGGCACGGGCAGGCGGGCGCCCGCCGGGGTTGTGCCATCGGTCCGCGGGTCCGCGCCGTGGTCGACCTTCTCAGGGCGGGTCAGGTTGGCGTCCTGCCAGATGTGCTCCAAAGTTGTCTTGTTCGTCGGCAGCATGACGATCTTCTGGTCCTTATTCTCGCTGCCGATGTAGCTGCCCTCGGGGCTCATGTAGTGGACGGTGATGGAGCCTTCGAGGCCCAGGCGGTCGTTAATGGGAATGGCGCGGTAGTGGCCCCCGCCGAAGTTGATGTCCTGCTCGGGCAGCACGTCCATGTAGCGCGTCATCACTTCGCGGGCGTCGCTGATGTACGTGGCGAACATGTACGACTTGGGCTGTCGCAACGGGAGAAGGCGCGGGAGCAGATGGCCCACCGCCTGCGGGACATACCAGGGCGGCAGCTTGCGCTCGAACGGCTCGGCGGCGCCGGTACCGACGTTTTGCGTCACGTTGAGAGTGTACTCGTCGTGAAAGCTCACCGGGGGCTGATTGGGGTCGTCTTGCGAACCTCGGATGTGCTGCTGGGCGGCCTCGCGGTCGAGCATGCGGATGACCCGCCGATCGCTCGATCCGGCTTCCGAAAGGAACCCCTTCTTGGGTGCCTTGTGGTCGTCCGTGATGGTGAGGCGTGAGAAGTCTTCGTGCTTGCGGTCGGCGGAGGCGAAGTACCAACTGGCGCTGTCGCTCTGGATCGGCCCCTTGGTTTTGTCGGAGCGGACGCCGTCCACGATCATCCGCGCCCGAACGCCGATCAGCACGCCGGTGCCGTTGTGCTTGATCAGATCCTTTTCCTTTACGCCGGCCTTCAGCTCTTCAGCCTTGAGCGGTCGGGGGATCTGGTCGGCGGTTTCCTCGGTGATATAGCTGTAGCCGACGTCCTTCCCGCCCTTGATGATGCGGACCCACTGCTCGTCCTGCTTGAGCGCCGATTGCAACCGGGCGGGCGTGAGGTTTACCAGCAGCGCGCGGGTGCGGTAGAGGCGGGCGTCCTGATCTTCCTTGATGGCCGTGCGGTCCAGCAGGCGCAGGGAGTCGAGCATGCGCGAGAAGGTATCGACGGCAAGGCGCTCTGCGGCGTCTTCGGGGGCGTTGTCGTCGGAGGCGTTGCTCCCGGGGGTCACGAAGCTCAACAGGTAAAAGATGCGGTAATCGGACTGGATGATCGCCTGCTGGGCGAGGCGGCGCTTGCCGGCTTCGTTGTAGCGGATGGCGATGAGGCCGACGTTGTTCTTCGCCTCGGGGTGTTTGTCGTCAAATTTGCCGCCGTCGCGGATGTTGGTCAGATCCTGCCGGAGCACCTTTCCGCCGGGGAGCGCGGCTTGGAGTCGCTTGACAGTAGTGTCGAGCAACCCTTCGACCGGCATGCCCGTCACCTCGTTCTTGATGCTGGCCAGCGGCGTGTTCTTCTCCAGCACCATGCGGCTGAGCTTGAGGGTCCAGTCGCGCTGCGGGTCGGCCCACTCGGCGATGAACTTGGAATTGAGGTTATCGATCATCCGCACCGAAGCCGGGGGCCGAAACGACACCCCGCCCGACTGGCTCTCGTAGATGTCGCCCAATTCCACGGCGTCGGCGGAGTCGGGGCGCGTGGTGAGCACCGTCGGCGCTTTTTGCACTGGTACCGCGGGGGCGGGCAGTGCGGGCGCATCGGCCGCAACTGCCCAGGCCAGGGGGACGCTCAGCGCCGCGCTACAAGATAAGGCCAGCCAGTGGTGCTTCATGGGTGTTCCTCGCTGCCAGTTCCGTGGTGTAGTGTCGCCGTCGACAAACGCTTGTGATGAAGTCCGGACGTTCCCGGGGCAGGGGGTGATACGTCCGAGGGGAGCCTGTAGTGCGAAATCTGAAGTCCGCCGCGAGGGGGTATCATATCGAATGCGGGGCGGTTTGTAGTGGGAGGAGGCGAAAAATTTCGCCCGGTGACTGTACCCTCGGGTCCCCGTCCCTATCCTCTCTGCCTACTGCCTACTTGCTACTGCCTACTGCTTACTCGCCGTCTGCTGGCCGGGTCGCGCTGGAAATGGGCTTCAGGGACTGCGCGACGGAGCGGAGCAGGTCGTAGTCGCCGGGGGCGAAAGCCGAAGGCCCGCTCAGTTTTACCGCGACGGCGATGCGGGATTTAGGATTGACGGTGAACGCGTAGAGTCCGGCGTCGATTCTGCGCACCGTGCCGTCGTCGTCCTGTTGCAACTGGGCGGGGACCTCAATGATGACCCCAGACCCGCCAAGGAAATCGAGCCGCCCCTGCGGCGCCGCACGCTCCCGCCCGGCGAGCTCGTTACTGGCGAATTCCTCGGAGGTCAGCGCCAGGTCCTCCCCCGACAATCGGCTCTCCGAGACAATAATGATCCGCGGCGCCGATTCCTCCGACTGCCCCTGCTCCTGCCCCACCGCCGACCAGGGCGACGAGCGGCCATGGGTAACGACCGTCCACCCCTTGGGAAACCGGATCGACAGCATGGGATAGGCGGCCGGGTACCCGGCCGGATCCCCCAGCGTCACGGCGAGCGCCCGCCCCCGCGTATGCCCCACCCACCACGCCAACAGCACCGTCAATCCCAGTATCGCGCAGAGCACCCCCTGCATCATAAGGCGTCGCCAAGGCGCGTAATCCCAAGGTCGGGGCATGGCGGGCATTGTAACGGGGAGGGAGGAAGAAGTGCAGAACGCAGAATGAGACACTTGGCCCCGCCTTCTGCCATGGCACGAGGGGCGGGCACGCCGGGGTATGCCCGGCCCGGCCGCACTATCGGTGCCGCAACTCAGGCGGGCCGCCCGTGCCACAAAACGCCGCGTGTGCGCTTATCAGACCTTATGTCCGCCCATTCATCCGTCTTTGCCCGGATAAACCGACCGCGATCATCAACCGCCCTAAATCGCGGGCCGATAGGGGATGTAGCGATTTCCCGGCGGCGTCGCCGGGGCGGGAGCGGCCGTGACGCGACCACAACTCATGCCACAAACCAAAGACAAGGTCGTCGCGATCGCGTTCCGGCTCTTCCTCGGGAGCCTCGTCATCATCCGCCTCGTCTCGTATTACGGCACCGTACAGGCCGATGCGAGCATCCTCTCTTCCCCGTCAGAGGTCACGCGAAAAATCGACTGTGCCGCGGCATTGCTGCAATCGACGGAGACTTTGCGCCGCGCCTACGAATCGACCGGCGACGGGAGATTTCTCGAAACATGCTGGCAGACGGGGATGGTGGCCGCGGATCGGCTGGCCGAAATTCGACCGCTGCTGGGCGAGCGGGCGGATGAGCTGCGCGACTTGGACGAATTGCTCCCCCTGGTGAAGGGTCGGCTCGCGGAGATCGGGAAGCCGGGGAACGGCATCGTCATCGCCGCTGCCCCGGCGGAGCACATCACTGCACTGGTCGTCTCACTCCGGGCGGCGGAAGCGCGGCGCGTCGTGTTCATTCCGCGCGTGCTGGCCGAACAGGGCATGTCGCTGAACCTCGCGACGCTGGCGATTACGCTGGTTGAGCTGGCGGTGATGGTGCTGGCGAACTGGATGTTCCACCGGTTCATGCAGAAGCGGACGAGCGCCGAGGAGGTCCTGCGGCGTAAAGTGCAGTTCGCCCGCTCCACCGTGGACGCCCTGCTCACGCATATCGCGATCCTCAACGGCTCGGGGATTATCATGGCCACCAACCGCGCGTGGCGGGAATTCGCCGCGGCCAACGACGGCGCGATGAACGCGGCGGCGGACGGGTCCAACTACCTGATGGTGTGCGACGGGGCGGCGGGGCGCAACTCCTCCGAGGCTGCGGCGTTCGCCGCGGGAATCCGCGCGGTGCTCGCGGGCAAACGCGACGAATTCTCCATCGAGTACGCCGCCCACACTCCCGCCCAGCGGCGGTGGTTCCTGGGCCGCGTGACGCGCTTCCCCGGCGGTGACCGCGAGGCGCGGCTCGTCGTCGCCCACGAAAACATCACCCCGCGAAAACTGGCCGAAGAGGAAATGCAGAAGGCCAAGGAGCAGGCCGAATTGGCCAACCTCTCCAAGAGCGCCTTCCTCGCCAACACCAGCCACGAGCTGCGCACGCCGATGACCGCCATCCTGGGCTATGCCGAAATGTTGCTCGACCCTGGGCAGGCACCGGCGGAGCGGCGGGCATGCTCGCAGACCATCCGCCGCAACGGCGAACACCTCCTGGCGATCATCAACGACCTGCTGGACATCTCCAAAATTGAGGCCCAGAAGGTGACGGTGGAAAAGCTGGTCTATCCGCTGCCGCAGCTTATCGCGGATGCCATCGGGCTGACGCGCCCGTGGGCGATCAAGAAGGGGCTGCGGTTCGAAGTGGAGTTCGCGGAGGAGATCCCCGCGACCATCGAAACCGACCCGCTCCGCAGCAAGCAGGTGCTGGCGAACCTTATCGGCAATGCCATCAAGTTCACCGAATCGGGCGCGGTGACCCTCCGCGTGCGGCGGGAAATTTCCTACTTCCGCCACAGCATTCATTTCGAAATCAGCGACACCGGCATCGGCATGACCCCGCAGCAAATTGCCAAGCTGTTCCAGCCCTTCACGCAGGCGGATGCCTCCACCACCCGCCGCTTCGGCGGCACGGGGCTGGGGCTTACCATCAGCAAGCGGCTTGCGAAACTGCTGGGCGGGGACATCACCGTCAGCTCCGAGCCGGGCTCGGGCAGCACCTTCACCTTCACCATCGACGGCGGGCTGCGCGAGGGCGTCGAGGTAATTCGCAACCTGACTTCCGACCAGCTTTCCGTCGGCGCCGAGCAGCAGTTCCAGGAAGACCTGCGCCTCCGCGGCCGCGTGCTGCTGGCCGAGGACGGGGAGGACAATCAGAACCTGATTTCCACGCACCTGCGCCGCAGCGGGCTGGAGGTGGCGATCGCCGCCAACGGCCGCGAGGCGGTGGACATGATGAAGGCGCAGACGTTCGACCTGGTGCTGATGGACATGCAGATGCCCGAGCTCGACGGCTATGGCGCAACCCGCACGCTCCGCGCGCTGGGCATCACGGTGCCGATCGTCGCGCTGACCGCCAACGCCATGGCCGAAGACCGCGTGAAGTGCATCGAAGCCGGGTGCTCCGATTACCTCTCCAAGCCGATCTCCCGCCTGCAACTGCTGCACGCGACGGCCAAATATCTCAAGCCCGCCCAAGACCCGGCGGATGGCGCGGGCGAAGCCGCGCAGGTCGATGCCACGCCCGACGAAGCGCAGGAGGTCTCTGCTTCGGAAACGCCGGAATTGTCGAATCCGCCTGCCAATTCTCCCCGCCTGCGCAGCGAATTGGAGCACGAGCCGAGCGTGAAGCGGCTACTGGAAAAGTTCGTCAACCGTTTGCCCGAGCGGGTCAGCTCCATCGCCGCTCTGCTTCAGGAAAAAGACCTCAACGGCCTGCGCCAGGCCATCCATCAGCTCAAAGGCGCGGGCGGCGGTTACGGCTTCCCAAAGATCACCGACCTCGCCTCCAAAGCCGAGGACCGCATCAAAGCCGAAGCCGACCTTGAGACGATCCGCACCGATGTCGAATCCCTCCTCTCCCTCGTCCGCAGCGTAAGCGGCTACGACCCCAGCCGCGAAGCTGCGCCGGTGCAGGCGTAGGCATTTCCGCCCCGAGCCGAAATTGGAATAATCCCGGATTCATAATCAAACTGCGTCGTGGCACGGGTTTTCAACCCGTGCGAAATGCGTTGGCAGATAGCGTCGCTCGCCTCCCTACGAACCTAGCACGGGTTTTCAACCCAATGCCATTAAGCGACTTTGACCGCCGACCGCCGGCGATTCAAGATCTGCTGGCGCAGTTGGGCGCGGGGCTTGGACATCGTCGCAAACCCCTTGTGCCTCTGCTTCAC
>JAQGHP010000663.1 GCA_028288775.1 Phycisphaerales bacterium
GCTCCGCAACCTGCTCGACGGCGGGGCAGGCGGCGACGGCGAACCCCCGCCTGACGCTCAGGTGAGGATCAAGGTCAACCCGCTGCGTCCCGACCGCGTCGAGCCGCGGGTGGTGAAGCAGAGGCACTAGGGGTTTGCGACGATGTCCAAGCCCCGCGCCCAACTGCGCCAGCAGATCTTGAATCGCCGGCGGTCGGCGGTCAAAGTCGCTTAATGGCATTGGGTTGAAAACCCGTGCCACGATGGAGGCTTTTCAAGACCAGGAAATTAGAGGATGCGCTGCCCGGCGGTGCCATATATGAGCGAGAGGATTTCCGCCCGACTCGCGGGGTTTTCCTTGAAGATGCCGCGGAGCTCGCTGGTGACCATGACGCTGCCGTGTTTTTTTACGCCGCGGATCGTCATGCAGGTGTGGACGGCTTCGATGACGCACGCGGCGCCGATCGGGTTGAGCTCTTCCATAATTGCGTCCGCGATTTGCGTCGTCAGTCTCTCCTGCACCTGCGGGCGGCGGGCGTACCCCTCGACCACCCGCGCCAGCTTGCTCAAACCCACGATCTTTCCGTCCGGCAAATACGCGACGTGAGCCCGTCCCGTGAACGGCAGCAGATGGTGCTCGCACAGCGAATGAAACTCGATGTCGCGCAGCAAAACGACTTCCTGATACGACTCGTGAAACACGGTCTTCAGGTATTCGCGCGGGTCGATTTTCAGTCCCGCCATCAGCTCGCGGTAGGCCCGCGCGACGCGGTTGGGGGTCTTGAGGAGGCCTTCGCGGTCGGGGTCTTCGCCGATGCTGATGAGGATCTCGCGGACGGCTTTTTCGATACGGGGAATGTCCACGTCCGCCGGGGGCATGAACTCGGGGCGCGGGTCGCTGGCGTCGTCATCGTCGCCCTCGAAACCGCGGTGGATGTTTCCGTGCATGTTTGCCATGGATGTTGCTCCGCCGGGGAATGGGATGCCTGCCTGTGCCTGTTTGCCTGCTCCAACCAACCGCCCGTGCAGTCGAGGCGATTATAGGCGCGCGCGGAATAATTTGTGATGACCGCGCACAAGAATGCCATCGGCGAATTGCGGTCCGGGACCCCAGCGACGATCATCCGCCCCATGCCGCAAGGCCCCGGAAGCTCGCGCAAGATGATGATCGGCATGCCCCGTCGAGTTCAGTCACCGGTTCGAAGCCCGGTCAGCAAGGTCGGCGGCGAACCGGTCGGTCTACCCGCCGCTCGCTGGCCCACGTGCAGGCAATGCGGCAGGGCGATGGACTTTCTCTTTCAGCTTGACCTGCGCGAACCGCAGCATCTGAGCCGCGGCTATCGCATGGCGTATGCGTTCATGTGCCGCGGCTACACGGATGAACTGAACGGTATTCAGTGTCAGACGTGGGTTTCGGAGAAGGGCGCGAATCGAATCGAATTGGTGGAACGTCCGGACGCAATCGTCGCCGCGTGTCCGCCCGCGGCACGATGCTGGCCGGAATTTGAACTGCAATTTTTCGAGGCGGACCGCCGGCCGAAGGCCAGACCCATCCCGCTGTTGCGGATTCGCAAAGCCGCGATGAAACGGACTCGGGGCGACGAGCCGATCGTGGCGAGCATTTCCGACAAGCAGTATGCCCGCGCCAATCCGCCGCCGGAAATGGTGCGTCTTGGCGGAACGCCCAATTGGGTTCAAGATGATGAAACGCCGTCATGTCCGCGTTGCGGCGGCCCGATGCGCTTTGTCGCGCAGGTCGGCGCGATGGTGGAGAAGCAGCCGTTCGAGCGCGCCGTCGAATCGGTAAGTCTCCCCTTTGGGAGCGAGGGCGAGGCTTACATTTTTCTTTGCGAACGCGAATGCGCGCCCAATTCGACATACTTCATGTGGCAAACCACGTGAGAGATCGCGTCGATAACTATCACGCCTGCGGCGACGGCAGGGTCGCGGGGGCCGTGGTCGGCGGGGGCGGGGGTGGGAGCAGTTGCTTGCGGATTTCGTCAACCGCGCGGGCGGCGGGTTCTCCCGTTTGGGTGGGGTCGAACGGGATCGGGTGGCCCAGGCGCTTTTCGATGTCGCCGCGGGCGGCGGCACGCACGGCGGGGTCTTCGAATTCCAGGGAGTCGGCGAGAAAGCCGGCGTCTCGCCGCGCAACCAGTGGATCGGGAAAGCTGCGGCGACTGTACGCCGCGACGAATCGCCGCAGGCGGTTCTTTTGCTCTTCGGACAGGCCGCTCGGATCGAGCCGCATCGCGGCCAATACCCCCGGCGCGCCCAGCTCCGTCAGCCGGGCGCTGGCGGCGGCGCGCTCGGGAGGGTTGTCGGAATCGAGATCGGGAAGCAGCGCCTCGATCTGCAGCGTCACCTTCGTGTCCGCGGGGACCTCCGTGAAAACAGCGTAGACGTCGGCGGCGCCAGGAGTCAGGAACGACACGGCGGTGAATTTCTCGATCAGCGGCAACGCGTACTGCCGAAACTCCGCCGGGTGCTCCGCTCGCAGTAGCGGCAACGACGCCGCCCGCGCCGTCAACAAGTTGAGCGGCGGCTGGCCCCACTGCGTGAACTCATTCACGATGAGCGTAACCGTGCCGCCGGTTTGGGAGAGGCTGATCGCATCGAAGATCGACTGCGAGGAAAGCGTCAACGCCTGCGCGCTCACCGCGAGGCGCGAAGTCCACGCCTCCTCATCTTTGGCGTCCAAGTCGAAGCGGTTGATGTAGGTCATGCGCGCGGGATTGATTAGGCCGACAGGTCCGCCGAACACGGGCGGGCGCGGGCGCATGTACGTCCAGGTCGCATCGCTGCCCTCGACCGCGACGCGGACCATGGTAGCAGGGTTCAAGTCCGCAACCTGAGCGGCGAGCAGGTCGCCGGACATTTTCAGATGGACAAGCGCGTCGGGCTTGAGCGTGGCCGCGGGGGCGAGAGAGGGCCAATGGTCGCGCGCCCGGCTGCGCTGCTGGCGTTGGAACTGGACCCATTTCGGGTCGGCGTTTTTGTGTCGCTCGGCGGCCTGTGCCTCGGGCGATAGATCCGAGGGCTGCGTGGTCGCCGGCTGCTCCGCATCCGCAGGCTGCGTGGTGGGAGCGGCCGGGAGAACGCGCGTGGTGCCGAGCATTCCCGCCAGAATGCAAAGTGCTCCGCGAGATGTGATTCGATTGACGCCCACGGATCTCCTGTTGCCCCGGGACGGAACGGGAGTCGCACTATACCGAAATTCGTCGGCGATTTGCAGTCCCGTAGTAGCGGAAGAAGCATGAAATCAATGTGTCCAAATAGGACGGTTGGAGCAACCGCCAAGGCGCCAAGACGCCAAGGAGGAAAATTCCTTGGCGTCGTGGCGCCTTGGCGGTTCATTCTTCCGCTTTGAGGTCTCAGGGGCGCGGCACTCTCTGGGTGAATGGTGTGGATCACCGAACAGGCGGCTTGTTGCCCGCGGCGAGGTCGCGGGCTCGGCCGAGCTCGGTCAGGGAGGGAGTTGCGGCGGGGTCGAAGCGGTAGAACATGCGATCGGGCTGGGTCCGGGCGTAGTAGGCGAAGATTTCGCGATTGCGGGCGTCGCCCAAGTCGTGGGCGCGGATGATGGGGGCGTCGTCGGGCCAGGCGGTCGAAGTGTTGTAGACCGGCTCTTCGAAGAAGAGACCGCCGGGGTAATAGACGAAGAGCACGACGGCGGGCGTCGTCACATTCGTGTCCAGGCTGTAACGCAGTGTACGAAGCAGTTTGGAGACGAAAGGTTCGTCAGAAATGGCGGTTTGCGGGGTAGACACGAAACGATTGATTTCCCAGAACGACGTCACCGACAACATGAGCAGCGCCAGTGCGAACGCCGCCAAAATTTGTCGCTGCGCCCGCGGCCAGGGTCCAGCCGCCCAATAAGATGCTGAAGATAACGACGGGAATGACCAGAAGCGGATAGTGCTCGAGGAAGATCGGATTGAAGCAGTAAATCGCCACGAATAGCGGGAGTGTCGCCAGCAGCACGCCGCGCCGGCGATCGCGGAGGCCCAGCAGCGCGATCGGAATGAAGGCAATGAGTACCCGGCATTGCGTGGTCGTGTCCGCCATCATCGGCAGCCAGTGCCGCACCCAGAGCTCCGGCACGTGCGCGGGCGTGTGGGCGGCGAGGTAGGGGCACCAGTGGTCGTACGATTCGCGCTTTTGCGGGAGCGTGGAGACGGGCTGTGCGGAGGGATCGTAGCGGTGAAAACCGAACGACGAATTGGGCTGATCGCGATCGAGATAGTAGCCGTAAGGCGAGCGGAACGGGTGCCCGGTGACTCCCATTTCGAAGACGACCTGCAAGACCAGGAACGGCGTAGCCTCCGCGAGCAGCAGGGCAGGGACGGCCGGCCAGCGGCGGGGGCGGCGCTTGAGCAATTCCCATGCGATCGCAACGCCCACCGGCACGGCGTACACCAGGGCATCGGCGGGCCGGGTAATGGCCGCCCACCCCGCGGCCACGCCCATCAGCAGCGCCCAGCGGAGCCGCTGGTCTTCGCGCCAACGCAGCCACGCCCAGACCAGGATCAACCCGAACAGCAGCACGGGCACGTGGCTGGTCAGCAGAATGGAGTATGTGCGAAACCAATTCAGCGACACCAGCACGAACGCGGCGAGCACGCCTGCCGCCCAATTCCGTCACGATGAGATAGAGCATTGACGCGACTGCGCCGGCCACCATCGTGGGCATGAGGTAAGTGGGCCAATCGAGCCAGATCGTTGGCACGTAGAGGAGCGCAGCCCCCGGGAAATAGAGCGAGCAGTAGACCGGCCGAACCAGGATGTAAAACGAATCGAAGAAATCGAGAATCGCAAGCGGCGGCATCCACAATCGGCCGCGGGCGAGCATCTGCATGCCGATGAGGTAGCTGCAATCGTCGTTGGTCTTGGGAAAAAGATCGCGGCCCTGGCCGAACGCGGTGAAGATCAAATACGACGTGGCGGCGACCCCGATGATCAATGCCGTCCACTGCCTCGCGCGTGCGGTCGGACGGCGAAAGCGGTCGAAAGCGCGGGCGATGCCATTGGCCACGGGAGGGATGCACCCGATGCCCGCAGCGCAAGCGATCAGTCCCCACCGCACGGGGCCGATGCCGTGGCCGTTGCCGATCGCGAGCCACAGAAGCAACCCCACCGCCGCGAGCAGAAGGACCGTGACCTGAAAACGCCCATCGCGCGCGGGAAGCGCCGGTGCTGACTTAACTGAACGGGGCGGCTTGTGCCTTGCGCGTTTGGGCATGGTCTGGCCCGGGTGAAGCTAGAGGCGCGGGCGCAGCGTGTCAAACCGCACGCGGCCCGCCGCGGGCGTGAGATGCATGACATTATCGGCCGGAGTTTGTTCGAGCCTCATGGCCATGAGTCGCCAAGTGTCGAAAGGCCTTTGAATCGTGCGGAATCAATTCGCCCCGCGCAAAAGGCGTGATATACTGGAGGGCACCTATCTCAGTGGGATGAAGCAGCCGCGGACGCGGGGCCGATGGCCCAAACCGCGGCGACTACGGAAGGAATGGAGTTCTATGTCGTGCCGTCGTGCGGCCTTCGTACTGGCCGTTTGCGCCGGAGGACTTTTTGCGGGGATCGTGCCCGCCGCATCGGGCGGGCTCACGATCATTTCCCAGTCCGCAACCGCGGACGCCCGCGATCAGAAAGTTATTTTCGAGCTCACGTTCAACCATCCGCCGGACTTTACCACTGTCGATTCGCGGGGCCGCGCCCAGGACGCATTCCAATACGAAATCGACCCCAATTCCTTAGACATCAACCAGTCTTCGTTCCTGAACATCCGCTCCGTCATCCGCGGCAGCGAGATCGGCAACGGGAACGTGCTCCCCATTCGCGACGGCTTTCAGTCCGGCGTAGACCCCAACCCCGCCGCCGGCGGCTGGGGGCCGGTGCGCGGGACCGTTCCATTCACCCTGACCGGAAGCCGGCTCACCTTCGCGCCGACTTTTAGCGACCTCGACGCCCGCGACGGCGCCTTCGCCTACCGCGTCTTCACCACGAACTACGGCGCGACCGCGAGCGAAGCGAGCGGTCGGTCGATCTCGCTACCCCCGGCCATGCAGGCCGGCGTCGCGATGCTGTCCTTGATCGCCGCCACGGCGATCTTCCACCGCCGCCACCGCCGCAAATCACGCGCGTAGCATTCCGCACGGCGAGCCGCATTCCGGGCACGCGCCCGACGTGTTGCCTCGTAAAGAGTAACCGCAGTAAATGCAGCCATTTTCCGCCCGGAGCCGCGCCGTGCGTTGCTTACGCCTCCAAATGACCCATCCCACCGGCGGCAATCCCACGATCGCCGCGGGAAGCCACCAGGGCACGACAATGATCCGCTTGAACGCGTACTGGTCCGTCCCCGCGGCATAGCCGAAGCCCAAATGCTCCCAGGCCGTCGCCAGTTGGGATTGCCCCGGATGCGTATCGCTCGGTTCCTGCGCCCTGTGCCCCCGATCCGCGATGATATGAAACGGCGCGCCCGGCTTGACCTTCTGGAAGTACATCTCGAATTTGCCATTGGAAAGCACGACGGCGTGAACGTCGTCCTTCAAATTCCACCACGCGCTGTCGGCGATCCGGTAACTGCGGATCGCCAGGATCGTCATCGCAATCGCCGGGAGCGCACTCAGAATGAGCGGAAAGGTGAGCCAGCGGTATTTCATATCGCGGTTAGACGCGCCCGGCGGCCGGGAGTTCGTTGTGTCGATTTTCCCCATTTAAAGGAAGTAATCCGCCCGCACATTGAAGCGCCACCAAAGACGCGTAGTCCAGGGGGAAATCCGCGATAGATGTTTTGCGACTGATCTTTCGCATACGGTTCGGTCACCGGGTAAGGAATGAAAAGGGGGGCGTCTGCCCCGCGGACGTTACGTGTAGACCATTATTCCTGAGGAACTATTAGATCGGCGCGCTCAATGCGATTGGCCGATGCCTTTTCAACCGCCAGCCAAACTCGGCTCGCTTTCGATTTGGGATAACAAGCCGGCAAATAAGCTCCCTCTCTGCTGAAGAATCGGTCGGCCGCGCTTTCATCAACCATCTGGAGCCCGTCGCCAACCGCGCCGCCGTTTTCGAAATGGAGAATGCCCGCCTCATCGGAAGTGCCTTCCGCGGCATACACGATCGCTGGTGCCTTGAATTGGCCGGACAATGAACGGGCTGCTTCCGTAGCCTGGTTGATCGTTGCCTCGTCAGCGTAAAACAGCGACAGAAAGACAACGGTCCACGGACTTGAAGCGATCGAAACAATCGCGATCGCCCGCGCGATTTCGTCCATTTCTTCCGCGGCTACCTTGATCGCCACGTTCGTCTTCACGTTGGCCGATTTCAATAGCCGGGCCAATGCCTCCGTTGTCTGCGCAATCGGCGCTTTGATGGCGAACAACGCCCAATCCGATTCTCCATCGGAGATGAATTTCAGGAAGTCGGCGACGCCGGTGGAGCCCGCGGCGCTGGGCTTGGCAGCTTTGGACTTAGCCGCCTTGGTCTTCTTCGCCGGCTCGGTCGCGACGGACTCGGCTTTCTGCGTTTGAACGGCTCGGTTCAGTAACTCGATCACGCGCGGGTTCTTCAATCGCGCCGCGGCCGACATCGGAGTCTCGCCGTCCTTGTTGGCCACGTCCGTGCGAGCGCCGGCATTCAGCAGAAGCTCGGCTATAGGTAGCCGAATCTCATCGGGCATCTCACCCCCGAGCACCAACCTTCCAAGTGCGGTCAAGGTCCGCGCGCCCGGAGCATTGGGATCGGCGCCGGCCGCGATGAGCTCCCGGAAGATCTCGACGACTTCATCCTTCCGCGCCCAGATTTCCGCGACCTCCAGCACAAGCTTGCCGTTTCGGTTGACCATCGACGTCGTGTTGTTGATCGTGGCGGCGGCGACGTACAGCGGCGGCTCGTACCCCTTTCGCTTCACTTTCAAGTTCGCTTGTCCGCCGCGTTCCAGCACCAGCCGAACGGCTGCCAGGCTCATCGGCTTGAGCGCGCACAGCAGCGGGGTCGACGCATAATTGCCCAGCGCATTAGGATCGGACCCGGCGTCGAACAGCAGCTTCGCAACCTCAAGGTGATTGTTTCGCAGCGCGTGGTGGAGCGCCTGCCACCCGCCGCCGCCATCGGCATTGTGCTGCTCGCTGGCGGCGGATACGTCCGCGCCGGCTGCGATCAAAAGGCGTGCGACCTCCAAGTGCCCGTTCGCGGCCGCGCACATCAACGGCGTGGTGTTCCATTCATAGCCGAGGGGATAGGTTTCCGCGTTTCGCACATTGACGTTCACACCGTCCGAAAGGAGCTGCCGAGTCTTGTCGGCGTCGCCTTCGACCGCGGCGTGAATGAGCGTCTTTTCATTGTCGGTCAGCATCGTTATCCGCGCTAGGGATTCGGCTGCGGCGGCCTCGGAAACGCGAGCACTTGCAAGCCCACTGCGATCGCCACGACGAACATGGTCGGCTTGAGCGAGCCGTTTACAACGGCAGCCGTCAGGCCCAGAAACGCCACGCTTTCGCATGCGGCCCAAACAACGATATTGCCGGTAGCGAAAAGCACCGGGTTGGTCTCACTCTCGTTGCGGGCGCGCCGGAAGAGGGAGGCACGAACGAGAAATGCGATCGGCACAACCGTAACCAGCATTCCCAGATCAACCCATTGCAGCGCCGGTACCGGGGGATTGGTCTGTGTACGCTGTGGCAGAATGACCAGGACCAGCATCGCCAAAAACATTGCCTGCCCCATCAGCAGTGCAGACCAAATAATCCAAAGCCGCAGCATTGGTCCTGCAAGCGGTTGCCTGGGCGGCGGTCGAAACGGGTCATTCATCCTTGCCCCGCAGGGCCGCCTGACGGCGGCTCAAAATGCCTCCGGTCACTTCTTCAGGAAATTCGCCAGCAGCTTTTCGCCCTGTTCGGTGAGGAAGCTTTCGGGGTGATACTGCACACCTTCCAGCGGCCAGCTCTTGTGGCGGATGCCCATGATCTCGTCGTGGTCCGTCCAGGCGCTGATCTCGTATTCGGGCGGCAGCGTGCCGTTGCGGATGATCAGGCTGTGGTAGCGCGTCGCAGTGAAGGGGTTGGGCATCCCGGCGTAGAGTGTGCGGCCGTCGTGGTGGATTTGGTCGGTCTTGCCGTGCATGAGACGCTCGGCGCGGACGACATCCGCCCCGGCAGTGAAGCCGATGCACTGATGACCCAGGCAGACGCCCAGCACCGGAAGCCTTGGCCCGAAATGGCGGATCACGTCGTTGCTGATCCCGCCCTCACGCGGCGTACAGGGGCCGGGCGAAATCACGATGTGCGTCGGCTTTAGTTCCTCAATCTGCTCGATCGTCACCTTGTCATTGCGGAACACCTTCATGACCCGCGAAGGATCCACCTCGCCCAGCTTTTGCACCAGGTTGTAGGTAAACGAGTCATAGTTATCGATAAGCACCAGCATGATGGGTAAAGCTTAGGGACATGGCGGGAAAAGTAAAACGAGGGCGTGAGACGTGGTCCTCAAACGTGGCCCTGAAACGTAAAGACGTGAAACGTGAGACGATTTCGGCAAGCGGAGTGCCTTCCCAACGCCCGGCGGACGCCGCGGTAAGAACGAGCGGGGCTATGATTCCGCTTTGGGTGCCGCGAGAAAGGTCTGGCTTGAAAACGCTCTTTTGCTTTCTGGGGATGCTGTTGTCCTGTGGCGCCTTCGCATCGGCGGGGGAGGATTGGCCGCAGTTCCGCGGGTCTTCGCAGGAAGGGAAGTCGGACGCGTCCGATCTGCCGGTCGCCTGGTCCGAAGCGCAGAACGTGAAATGGAAGACCGCGGTTGCGGGAGAAGGGTGGTCTTCGCCGGTCATCCTCGGCAGCCAAATCTGGTTGACCACTTCCACCGAGGAAGGCAAATCGCTCCGCGCGGTGTGCGTGGATCGTGAGTCGGGGAAGATCGTTCACGACGTCGAATGCTTCCGCGTTTCGGAATTGCAACCGAAGAATTCGTTCAATTCCTACGCCTCGCCCACGCCGGTGATCGAGCCCGGCCGCGTGTACGTTTCGTATGGCACGTACGGCAATGCCTGCATCGACACCACAACCGGCGCGATCCTCTGGAAGAACGATGAGCTGAAGATCGATCACCGGGAAGGCCCCGGCTCAAGCCCCGTCCTCTACAAGAATCTCTACCTCCTCCACTGCGACGGCTGCGATACGCAGTACCTCGTCGCCCTCGACAAGCAGACCGGAAAGATCCTTTGGAAGACGCAGCGCAGCTACGATTTTTCGAACGTCCGATCGGATATGCGCAAGGCATTCAGCATGCCGCTGGCCGCGACCGTCAACGGCCATGACCAACTCCTGAGCGTCGGCTCGCACCGCGCCTACGGCTACAACCCGGAAAACGGGTCGGAGCTCTGGCACATCGATCTGCCGGGCTTCTCCAACGTCCCCCGGCCGGTGCTCGTGGACGGCGTCGCATACATTTCCACCGGCTACATGAACCCCGAGCTGTGGGCGATCAAGATCGACGGCCCGTCGCCGGAGGTGATTTGGAAGGCGAAGCAGGGCACGCCGCTCAAGCCCTCGGTGCTGGTGATGGATGGCCTGTTGTACATGGTCGCCGACAACGGCATCGCGCGTTGCCTGGACGCCAAAACGGGCGCACAGTTTTGGCAGAGTCGCATCCTTAGCAGTTGCAGTGCATCGCCCATCCTCGCCAACGGTCTGCTCTACTTCTTCGATGAGCGGGGCAAGGCCGCGGTGCTCAAGCCGGGAAAGACCTTGCAGGTCGTCGCCGAGAACCAGCTCGACGGCCGCGTGCTTGCGTCCCCTGCGGTGGTCGGGAAAGCGCTGTACGTGCGGACGGACAAGGCGCTCTATCGGATAGAGAAATGAGAGGGGAGGCATGAGACGTGAAACGTGAAGACGTGAAACGTGAGAAGACTTCGGCAAACTGAGTCTTCACACGTTTCACGTCTTCACGTTTCGCTTCCCATCTTTCAAATCCGCGCGTCAGTCGCACGGTGTCGCGGCATCGCTAAGATTGCCGATAACGGCTGCAATGGCGATGGATTCCTCCTACGACGCGGCGGTGATCGGCTCGGGGCCCAACGGCCTGGGCGCGGCGATCGCGCTCGCGCGGGCGGGGCGGAAGGTGCTGGTCCGCGAGAAGGCGAAGACCGTCGGTGGATCATGCCGGTCGGCGGAGATTACGCTGCCGGTGTTCACGCACGATATTTGCTCGACCGTGCAGGCGCTCGCGCAGATTTCTCCATTCCTCAAATCTTTGCCACTATCGGAACACGGCCTCGAGCTGGTTTCTCCGCCCGCGGCGTACGCTCACCCGCTGGACGACGGAACGGCCGCGGTCGCATATCCCTCTCTTTCCGATACAGCCCGCACGCTCGGCCCCGATGGTCCCGCTTGGGAAAAGCGAATGGGCCCACTGTTGGATGCGTGGGAAAGGCTCGTGCCCGATTTGCTCGCGCCGCTGCGGGTTCCTAAGCACCCGCTGCTCATGGCGGGTTTTGGCCTGCGGGGCCTTCGCTCGGCGCGGGGATTGGCGGAGAGTTGGTTCGCGGGGCCGCACGCGCGGGCGCTGTTCGCGGGGGTTTCGGCGCATTCGATTTTGCCGCTGGAATGGTCGGCCACCGCGGCCATGGGATTGGTGCTGGCCGTATCGGCCCACGCCGTCGGCTGGCCCTTCGCCCGCGGCGGATCGCAAAAACTCTCGGACGCCCTCGCCTCCTACTTTCGATCACTCGGCGGGACGATCGAGACCGGAGCGCCCGTCGAAAACATCGACGAGCTTTCGGGCGCGAAAGCGATTCTCTGCGATCTGACGCCCCGACAGTTCATCCGCATCGCCGGCCACCGTTTGCCCGCCGGGTATCGCAAGCGTCTGGAAATGTTCCGCTACGGCCCGGGCGCGTGGAAAGTGGACTGGGCGCTGAGCGATCCGATCCCCTGGAAGGCGGCCGCGTGCGCCAAGGCTGGGACAGTTCACCTCGGCGGCACGTTCGACGAAATTGCCGACGCCGAGCGGGCGCCTTGGGAAGGGCGCAGCGCGGAAAGGCCGTACGTCCTGCTGACGCAGCCCACGCTCTTCGACCCCAGCCGCGCCCCGGCGGGAAAGCACGTCGCGTGGGCCTACTGCCACGTGCCGCACGGATCGACGTTCGACATGACGGACCGGATCGAAGCGCAAGTCGAGCGATTCGCCCCGGGTTTCCGTGATCGGATCATCGGCCGAAGTGTGATGTCCCCGGCCGCCCTGGAGCACTACAACCCCAACCTCATTGGCGGAGACATCACCGGCGGGGCGAATCTACTCTCCCAACTCTTCACGCGCCCCGTGGCCCGAATCAATCCGTATTCGACGCCGGTCGCCGGGCTATACCTCTGCTCGGCTTCGACGCCGCCGGGCGGGGGGGTACACGGGATGTGCGGCTACTGGGCGGCGCAATCCGCGCTGAAGCGCGAACTTCGATGAAAGGAAGCCTTCGCCCGGAAGGCATAAAACGGCTCCTCCGGCCACATCCTACTCTTACTCCTACTCTTACTCTTCTTCGTCCCCGGCAGAAATGCGGGAGGATTAAGAGTAAGAGTAGGATGCGATCGGAGAGGCCCCCTAACGAGCCCTGTATACCTCAAGCCCTGTTACACGCCCCTCCCATCCACTATCATCTCGCCCCGTCGCGGCAGGCGAGGGACCACTGACAATGGACCACTGACAACTGACAATCTTAGAAAATGATAATCACGATCGACGGGCCTGCGGGGACGGGGAAATCGAGCGCGGCTCTGGCTGTGGCCGAGCGGTTGGGTTTCGACTTCCTCGACACCGGCGCGATGTACCGCGCGGTGGCGCTCGACGCCCTGCGGCGGGGGACCAATCTTGAAGACGCCCGCGCCTTGGCGTTCGTCGCACGGCATTGCCGCATCACCTTCGACTGGGAAAAGCACCCGCCGGGCGTGCTGCTTAATGGCGAGCCGGTGGGGCACCTGCTCCGTAGCGGCGAGACCACCCGAGCGGCCTCCTACATCGCGGTCGTGCCGGCCATCCGCGAGATGCTCGTCGCCGAACAACAGCGCCTGGGCCGCGAACGCGGGGACATCGTCACTGAGGGGCGAGATCAGGGCACGGTTGTTTTCCCCGATGCACCGTTCAAATTCTATCTCGACGCCACGCCCGCCGAGCGCGCCCGTCGGCGGGTGGCTCAGTTGCGGGCCCGCGGGGAGATCGTCGATTACAACGAGGTGCTCAGCCAGATTGTTACCCGCGACCACCGCGACGCGACGCGCGCCGTCGGCCCGCTGGCTGTCCCGCCGGGAGCGCGGGTGATCGACACGACGAGCCTGTCGCAGGACGAGGTTGTCGATCAGATCGTGGGGATCGTGAAGGGAAGCCCGGCGAAATGACAGTCCCACATTTGCAAAAGCGTATTGACCGCAATCGCCGCACGCCTGTATGGATTTTCCTGCAGCAGATCTGCCGCTTCGTGGCGACCGTTTTCTTCGACCTCAAGGTCTATGGGGCTTACCACGTCCCCAAGACCGGCGGCGCGCTGGTGATCTCCAATCACCAGAGCTACCTCGACCCGGTAATTCTGGCCCTGGGCCTCGACCGCACGCTCAATTACATGGCCAAGTCGCAGTTGTTCAAGAACCCGGTCTTCGCGTGGCTGATCCGCTCGCTCAACGCCTTCCCGGTCGAGCAGGGCGCGGGAGACATCGGCGCGGTGAAGGAATCGATCGCCCGCCTGCAGGGCGGGTTTCTGCTCAACGTTTTCCCCGAAGGCTCGCGCACGGAGGATGGCGAAATTCTGCCGATGGAAAAGGGCGTGGCGCTGCTGATCCGCCGGGCGAAGGTGCCGGTAGTGCCGGCGGTGATCACGGGCTCGTTCGAAGCATGGCCCAAGTCAAGAAAACGCCCGCGCAGTTATCCCATCCGCGTGGTGTACGGCCCGCCGCTGAATCTGACGAATATGGATCGGGATGAGATCCTGGCGACGATCGACAAGACG